>CAZMFH010000132.1:0-6937 GCA_964565485.1 uncultured Verrucomicrobiota bacterium
AGCCGATGCTCTAACCAATTGCGCTACTCCCCCGCAAATGAGTTGACAAGCATACACAACAGCAATTGGCATGCAAGCAAAAAAGCGCACAAAATTTTGCCTTTTGGCTTTCCGCCAAAAATTGGGGCGCATTTGCGATTGACAGGAAAATCAAAACATGCGATTAATGCATGCGGTATCCGTTTCATTTGGGCAGTTTTTTATGGTTGGGAGAATAAAGGCGTGGCGCTTTTGATTGGCATGTCCGGACCAGTAAAGGGTCAAACATTCGCGCTGAACAAGGATCGCACGATTCTTGGGCGGAATGCCAGCAATGATATTGTGGTGGCCGACGAAGCTGTTTCGTCGCAGCATTGCTATATTGCGCGCCGTGGCGACCGCTATGTTTTGCGTGATTTGAACTCCACCAACGGCACCATGCTCAATCTCAAGCGTGTTGATGATGAAATTGAGTTGGCGCCCAAGCAGACGATTCAAGTTGGATCTTGCGAATTTCTGTTTGACGATCAAGCCGACAATATCACCTCCACCTCCGTGGTGGCGCCGGTCACACAGGTGGTTGTTGATCAGGCGCGGCCGGTGATCAATCCGACATTTTTTGCCAGTGTTTCGCCGTTTGGTTCGCGCCGCAAGAGCAATCGCTTGTTGTGGCGGCTGCTGTTGGCGGGGATTGGGCTTGCTGCGCTTGTCAGTCTGGTGGTTTTTCTGGTTCAAATATCCAATTAAACGACAAGCCGTTTGCTGTGCGCCGGATTTGCTTTGTCTTTTCTTCAAGGAACCTTTAATCCGTGACTGTACGCCGTGGTTTCACGCTTTTGGAATTAATGATTGCGCTGGCCGGCGCGATCCTGTTGGCTGGTGTTGTTTTAGCGGTTTATAACGTTATTTTGCGCGCAACCGGCGAACAGGAAGAGTGGCGCCAAAAAGTTTATCCGATCGGCTCTTCTTTGGAGTTGCTGGCGCAGGATTTGGCCGGCGCGGCAGTGCCGTGGGGGATTACCAATCCGCCGCTGTCCTGGGAACAGGCGCCTAACCAGTTTAGGCTCGGTCTGTTGACGGCTTTACCGGATGGCGCGTCCGGCGATTTCCGCGCTTATACTCTGGCCTCCGTCTGCTGGCATCTGACCAATTCACCCGGTTCATCCAATACTTTAATGCGCGAGCAAAGTTTGTTTCGGTTTGCGGATAATGAAAAAAATATAGCAACCACCAATTTGTGGCGCAATGTCGGGAAGCTTCAGCTTGAATTTTGGACTGAAACCGGTTGGAACAGTCAGTGGAACGCGCCAACAAACACTCGTTCCCCGGCGCAATTGCCCGGGGCGGTTCGGATTAAATGGCAGAGTCCATGCGCTGCGCACCGGCTGGAAACGGACGTTTTTGTTCCGGCTTCACAAACCATCATGGTTTCCAACATGCCCGGCAAAACCGGACCCTGAATTCGGGATGAGCCCAAAAATATGGGGTTGCTATCCGCGCCGACAATGTTATCTTTAAACGCATTGATTTTCTGCCTGATAATTTGATTATGATCACAATCGTTGACTATAAGGCCGGCAATCTGACCAGCGTCCGACTGGCATTGGAATACCTCGGGGTTCCCGCGCACATCACGCGCGATCCCGATCGGATCCGCCGTGCCGAGCGCATCATTTTTCCGGGGGTCGGATCGGCCGGCGCGGCCATGCGCAATATTGGCGACCTGGCGCTTGGTCCGGCTCTGCGCGAAAGCATCACACGCGGCATTCCGTTTCTTGGAATCTGTCTCGGCACCCAGATTATTTTCGAGCGCTCGGAAGAGGATGGCAACACAAGCTGCCTTGGCTGTCTGCCCGGCGTCGTTCAAAAATTCCGGCCGGTTGATCCGGCCGACAAGGTTCCCCAAATCGGCTGGAACAGTGTCCGGCTGACCCGGACGCACCCTTTATTTGCCGGAATTGAAAACGGCAGTGAATTTTATTTTGTGCACAGCTATTATCCCATTCCGGCGGAACCGGAATGTGTACTGGGTGAAAGCGACTATGCCGGGGTCCGTTTCGCCGCGATTGTCGGGCGCGCCAATCTGTTTGCGACTCAGTTTCATCCGGAAAAATCAGGCCGCATTGGATTGCGGTTGTTGCAAAATTTTGCGGAATGGTCAGGCGGATGGACTGTATAAATCGGCGTAAAAGGCGGTTGCTATGTTGACAAAGCGCATCATACCATGTCTGGATGTGAAAAACGGCAAGGTAACCAAAGGTATCCGCTTCCAGCGCAATGTGGAATTGGGCGATCCGGTGGAAATGGCGGCGGCCTACAGCGCCGGCGGTTGTGATGAACTTGTTTTTTATGATATAACCGCTTCGGCTGAAAACAGGCCCATTGACATTGCCATTGTGCATGCCGTCGCGCGCGCCATTCATATTCCCTTTGCTGTCGGCGGCGGCATCTCCAGTTTGAATGATATGGAGCGGGTTTTGCTGGCCGGCGCCGAAAAGATATCGCTCAATTCGCTCGCCGTTCGCAATCCCGCCCTGCTTGCCGAAGGCGTCAAGGCTTTTGGTTCGCAATGCATCGTGCTCGGCATGGATCCCGTGCGCGCGCCTGGTGATCCGCGTTTTGCCAGCGGTTATGAGATCACTATCCGCGGGTTCCGCGAAAGAACCGCTCTGGATGCGCTTGCCTGGGCGCGCCGCGCCGAGCAACTCGGGGTGGGCGAAGTTGTTGTCAACTCCGTGGATGCCGACGGCACCAGAGAGGGTTATGAACTGGATTTGACGCGCATGATTGCCGGCGCTCTGCGTATTCCGGTTGTAGCTTCAGGTGGCGCCGGCGCGCCGGAACATCTGGCGCAGGTCTTTACCGCAGGCGGGGCGGATGCCGCCATCATTGCCGGCATGATTCATACGGGCGATTTTACGATTCTTCAAATCAAGGACGCGCTGGCGCGCCAAAACATTCCTGTTCGTATGAAATGGTGAAAATTATGGCTGATCAACCAGTTCCAACAGCCCTTGCGGCAACTTCGGACGATGACATTGAAAGCCGGTTTCTGGACGGGTTGCAGCGCAACACGGCCTCGTCCGTTTTGCTTGGCATGCTTCGCCAAATGCAGGCTGCCGGCCGGCAAAGGCAGGCCGAAGGTTGCGCCGAGCTTTTGCTGGAATCAATTATCGAGCGGCGTGATGAAGCGGCGCTGCTCGATCTTTTGGAAATGCGGGCAGCCTGGCATCCCGAAGGCGGCACCGTTTGCGCCGGGATTCTGCAAACGTTTTTTCAAAAAGACCGTTCCGCATTCAACCTGATTGTACATGCCGGTTTTTCCAAAATTGCGGATGCGCGCGAAAATCTGCGGCGTTTCCGGCTTTTGCGTCGGCTTGGGCCGCGAACGCTTTGTCACGAAAAAACCTGGGGTTTTGGCGTAATTCTCGAAATTGATGAATATGCGCGGCAGGTTGTTATTGATTTTGACAAAAAGAAGCGCCATCGTTTAAGCCTTGATTATGCTGCAGAAACGCTTGAATTAATTAGCGCGGATCATATTCTTGCCCGTAAACATAACGATCCGGCGGCTTTTGACGCGTGGCTCAAAAGCGAGCCGGCGGAAGTGGTCAAGTGTGCGTTGCGCAGTTTTGGCCCGATTTCGCCGGCGCGCTTCCAGGAACTTATGCTTGCTTCAATGATCAGCGCCGACGCATGGAAGCCTTTCTGGGATGCTGCGCGCAAGCAATTGAAACAGGATCCGCTCGTAACCATTCCGGCCAAACGCACCGAACCGATGTGTCTGCTGGAAAAGGAGAAAAAATACGACTCGGCCTGGCTGGCCGGGTTTAGCGTGGAACAGGATTGCGCTAAAATTCTGGATCAAGCCGAGGAATTAACCGCCGGCCAGTCGGCCATAAACGAAGCGATGCGCGCAGCGCTTGAAGAGCGGCTGGCTTTTGTTATTCGCGGAGCGGGCAGCCGCGGCTGGGGATTGATTGCCCGGTCGTTTCTGCTTGGCCGTGAATTGGGCATAACCTGGCGCACGATTGAAGGCGGCGCATATACCGGTCAATTTCTGAATGACGCTACTTTTCTGGAGGCTGTCAGCGACCTGCCGGCGCGTTGTTACGGCGCGTTTTTTGCATTTATCGCCCAAAGCGGTGGAGCAACGGCGACAGACCTGTATTTGCGCCTGCTCCCGCGCCTGCCCTCGGCCAAGGCATTGAGCGATATCATTGCCTGCTTGCAAAAAGATGAGAAATCCGACCGGCTCTTTGCCGCGCTGCGCGAGGCTGTTAATTCCGGCAACGCCAGTTGTGAATTGATTTACTGGCTTTGCCGGAATATTGCTGCGGCTGAAAACCACGCGATCGGCACGGCAGGCAGTCTGGCTTTGGAAGCTTTGATTGCGTTGGAAACCCAGGATGTTTGTGGGGAACGCCTGAAAGCCAAACATCAATTGCGCGCGCTCTTTGAGCAGCCGACATGGTTGCAAGCCGCGCTTGCTTCGATGACCAACGAACAGCGCGAATATTTTATGCGCCGTATAAAAAATTCCGCAAGCTGGGCAACGGTTGACCGTAATGCCATTCTCGGACGCATTATCAAAATCAATCCGGAATTAAGCCGTATCCTTCAGGAGGATGCTTCGTCGGCTGCTGCGCAAACCATTCGGTTGACTTCGCTGCGCAGCTATCGGGCGCGCCAGGCGCAATTGCATAAATTGATCACCATAGATATTCCTCAAAACAGCAAGGATATCGCCCAGGCCCGTAGTTACGGCGATTTGCGCGAAAATTTCGAATATAAAAGCGCCAAGGAAACCCAGGGCTTGCTTATGCGCCGCCGCCAGGAATTTGAAAACATGCTTGCGACCGTCAAAAGCACGGATTTTGCTCAATTTCCAACCGCCACTGCCGGCATCGGCACGCAAGTCCGCGTGTTTCAGCCGGGTGGCAGAGTGAGTGTTTTCAACATACTCGGCGAATGGGATAATGATGAAACGCTTGGTATTATTTCATCACAGTCGAAAATGGCCAAGGCGCTGCAGGGCCATAAACCTGGCGATATCGTTCAACTGCCTTCGGAAACAGGCCTTGAGGAAGCCACACTGATTGAAGTCAGCGGCCTTAGTGCCGCCGTCAAAGACTGGATTCAAGGCGACGCATAAAAATCCGCCGCGTCTGCAATCCGGTTCGGGCCAAATCAGGTTCGGCCTGCCGGCGCAGCTTGCCAATTTCCGCGCGTAAAATCAGGGAATGGCACGGCCAGATTGTTCCAGGCCACGGAAATTTCCGAAAGCGGACCCGGCGCGCTCCAGGCGGCGGCGTCATAGACGTTGATATCCGGCGGCAGTCCGGCGCGAAAAGTCTGCGCCAGACGATGAAACATGATATAATCCATGCCGCCGTGACCGCCGTCTTTACGGGCTTTTTCGCCGAATTGCCGCCATAACGGGTGTTCATACTGCGCCTTTAGTTCATCGTCAATCGGCCGCCATTGGTGTTTGGACTGGCCGTCAAGGAAAACACGCGGCGGATAATCGGAAAAGGCGCCCTTGCTGCCGGCAATGAAATTCAAACGTGTGTAGGGGCGCGGCGTAACGATATCATGCTGCAACAGAATTGTCCGTCCGCATTCCGTGCGGATTAACGAGCTGTTAATGTCGCCGCAACGATAAATTTCGCGGCGTTTGGGATCGTTTTCCGGAAGATTGGCGTCGCGATATTCCTGCAGGGCTGCGGAAGGGCTGCTCATCGAAACCATTCGGGCCAAGCGGTCGCCGTGATGGATGTTCATGTACCAGGCCACCGGACCCAATCCGTGTGTCGGATAAAAATTGCCGTTGCGTGTTTTATGCGGTTCGCGCCGCCAGAGTCCGAGCGAAACATCCTGCAGCAAAGCTTTGCGCAAATCATGCACATACGCGGCCTCGCCGTGTGTGATTGTTCCGAACAAGCCGGCGCGCACCATGTTAAGCGCCATCATTTCGCTGTTGCCGTAACAACAATTTTCGAGCATTATGCAATGTCGGCGGGTATGTTCGGAGGTATCCACCAGCAGCCAGCAATCGGCCAGCGTCTGGGCAGCCGGCACCTCAAGGCCGACATGTTTGCCGCATTCCATGGCGTAAATGGCCTGCGGCACATGCATATTCCACGGCGAACAAATCACCATTAAATCAATGTCATCCCGCGCGCATAATCGGCGCCAGTCTCGCTCCATGGCCGGCAGTGGATATCCGGCGCCTTCAATAAAATCGCGGGCGCGGGTCAGTTTATCCTCCGCAAAATCGCAAACGGCGGTTACCCGCACGCCTTCCACAGCCAGGGCGCATTTCAGCTGACCGAACCCGCGCGTGCCCAGCCCGATAAAGCCAAACCGGACCGAATCCAGTTTTTCCAGCGGCACATCCGCCATGTTTGCGCCGCGCGGCGGCGGCGCCGCATTGATATAAGCCAGCGCTTCCTCCGCGCTGGCGCCGATTTCCAGTTCAATTGAATTCATGTGTTGGCGCCACGGCGTGGCTGCTTAAGTGTTTGGGCGTTTGACGATCTCCAGGCGCAGCACTTCGCCGGCTGGAACGATCAGCACCGATTCCTGCGTATGATCTTTTTTGCGGATGGTGATCAGCAGCAGTTGTCCGCGCGCCCTGATGTCTGTGCATTCATAAAAATCGGCGGCTGTTACGCTGGAGCCGGGGCGTTCTTTCAAAAAAATACGTATGTCGGCGGCATCGGGACAGGCTTCGCGAATAGTCTGCCAGGCTGCCACCCAGTCGCATGCGCGCGGTTCCTGGGGCGGCATCAGACTGACTTCCTTGTCGCCGGTTGTGCCGGGCATGACGGCAATCATGGTTTTTTTGACATCATCACCGACGGCTATTGTTGCCGCAACCGCAATCGCCAATACCAGAATCTTTCCGCGTATGTTCATCATGCCTCCTGTCTGTGTTGCAAAACATTTGCCGTAG
>CAZMFH010000133.1:0-5342 GCA_964565485.1 uncultured Verrucomicrobiota bacterium
GCAGTTACGAAGATGCTGCTCAGGCGCTTGAATTCATGTTCAAGGGATCCGGGCGCAATGCCGAAAGCGGAAGCGCGGAATAAAGCAAAAACCTGGGGTGGCATCCTTGCGCTTGAATTGATCGGTGGGAATAAAATCTACCTTTCCGTAAAAGGCAGATTCTTGCGTTGCTTCGTTAAATTCTTGACTGTTGCTGCGTGTATCCATAGCATTTCCTTGTTTTTATTGCACAGATGAATGTTCTGGGCGTCATGGAGAGCCAGGTGTCGGCGGAGGTAGTTGTCCAACACAGTCGGGAGAAACACGATGAATATAGAAGTCATACGAGCGTTTTTTGGATGGTGTGCCGTCATCAACGGCGCGTTTCTGCTTTTGGCATTCTTGTTCTGCGCAACGGCAAGCGACTGGATGTACAGGATGCACAGCAAATTGTTCCCTGTCGGCCGGGAAGCATTCACGATAGCGATCTACTGCTTCATCGGAGGGATGAAAATCATTTTCATTATGCTGAATCTTGTGCCGTATTTGGCGCTTGTCATTTTGGGATGACAAACATCAAGCCTTGTCGCGGATTCAGGATTTGGTGATGGAGCAGGCCTCGCCCTCGGACAGATTCAGGAGCGAGGCTTCAATCTGGTGGATTGCTTCGGAGTGAGCGAGCTGGATTGGTACAGGTTTGATCTTCCAGATTTCGCCGGCATACTCGGCGATTGTCCGGTCGCTTGAAAAGAAGCCCATGCGCGCCACATTTAATATAGCCTTGCGCAGCCAGAGCGATTTGTGCCGGTATGTTTGAGCAACTTTTTCCTGCGTTCTGATATAGGGACGATAATCGGCCAGGAGGCAATAATAATCGCCGTGTTCAATCAGGGAGTTGTAGAGCTCAATAAAAAGTCCGGGAGCTTCCGGCGCGAACACATTGTCGCGAATCGCGTCGAGCGCCAGGCGCAGTTCCGGATCGGACTGGTAGAATTGGCGCGAATCATAGCGGGGCGCCAGTTGCGCCAGTTGGGTGGCGCGGTAGCCGAATATGAAAATATTTTCCAAACCTACTTCGCGCGCGATTTCCACATTGGCGCCGTCCCATGTGCCGATGGTTAAGGCGCCGTTCAGCGACAGCTTCATGTTGCCGGTGCCGGAGGCCTCGGTGCCGGCGGTTGAGATCTGTTCGGACAAGTCTGCAGCCGGCACAATCAGTTCGGCCAGCGAAACGTCGTAATCGGGCAGGAAAACAACTTTCAACCGGTCGCGCATTTCGGGGTCGTTGTTGATCCGGTCGCCGAGCGTTGTGATCAGCTTGATGATGTGCTTGGCGGACGTGTAGCTTGGCGCGGCTTTGGCGCCGAAAATAAAGGTGCGCGGCACAATGTTGATGTTGGGATTGGCCTTGATGCGATGATAGAGCGTGATGATGTGGAGCGCATTCAACAATTGGCGCTTGTATTCGTGCAAACGCTTGATCTGCACGTCGAAGATTGAGTGCGGATCAACAACTTCACCGGTAATTTTGCGGATATGTTTGGCCAGGCGCAATTTGTTCTGGTGTTTGGCGTCATGAAATGCTTTTTGGAAATTGCCGTCATCAGCCAGTTTTTCGAGCCGGCGCAACTGCGTCAGATCCCTGATCCATCCGTCGCCGATGTTTTCGGAAATCAGGCGCGCAAGGTTGGGATTGCAAACCAGCAGCCAGCGTCTCTGGGTGATGCCGTTGGTTTTGTTGTTGAATCGGCCGGGAAAAAATTCGTTGAATTCGCGGAAAACCTTGCGGCGGATGATGTCGGAATGCAGTTCCGAAACGCCGTTGACCGAGTGGCTGCCGACAATCGCCAGATTGGCCATGCGCACTTGTTTGGGAGAGCTTTCCTCAATCAGCGACATTTTGCTGATGCGCTCGGTGTCGCCCGGGTAACGGACTTCGACTTTTTGCAGGAAACGCCGATTGATTTCGTAGATGATTTGCAGGTGGCGCGGAAGCACCTTGGCCAGGAGCGGGACGGGCCATTTTTCAAGCGCTTCCGGCATGATTGTATGATTGGTGTAAGCGAGGGTTTTGGTGGTGATTTCCCATGCTTTGTCCCAGGGCATGTTGATTTCATCGCGGAAGAAACGCATCAGTTCCGTAACGGTCAGCGCCGGATGGGTGTCGTTCATCTGAATGGCGTTTTTACGGTGAAACTCATCCCAGGTGCGGTTGGTTTTTTGGTAACGCCTGATCAGATCGCGAATTGAACAGGTTACCAGGAAATATTCCTGAACGAGCCGCAGTTCCTTGCCGACGGACGTGTTGTCGGATGGATAGAGTACCTGGGTTACCATCTCGGCCCAGTTCTTTTGCTGGGAGGCGTTGACGTAATCGCCTTTGTTGAAGACATCCAGGCGGAAACCCTCGCTGGCGCGTGAACGCCAAAGGCGCAAAAAATTAACCGTATTGACCTGATAGCCGATGACGGGGATATCGTAAGGCACCCCTTCAAATAATTGCCAGTCCACCCAGACCGGATGGGTCATGCCGTGCTGGCCGCGCACATTTTCCACCCTTCCGTACACCAGCACTGGAATGGTGTATTCCGGTCTGATCATTTCCCAGGGATAGACGTATTTGAGCCATTCGTCCGGCCGCTCGCGTTGCCAGCCGTTTTCCAGTTCCTGTTTGAACATGCCGTGTTCATAACGCAATCCGTAGCCGTATGCTGGTATTTCGAGCGTGGCCATCGAGTCGAGGAAACAGGCTGCCAGGCGGCCCAATCCGCCGTTGCCCAGGCCGGCATCCGGTTCGGAATGCAGGAGGATGTCTTTGTCCAGCTTCAGGGCTTTGAGCGCTGCTTGCGTGGCGCCACAGGCGGCAAGGGCGGTCATGTTGTTGGCCAGCAAGCGGCCCATCAGGAATTCCATCGAAAGATAATAAACGCGCTTGACATCACGCTCGAGATAGACGCCCTGGGTGGTGATCATTTTTTCAACGGCCAGGTCGCGGATGGAGAGCGCCAGACTGAGGTATTTATCAAAGTTGGTGGCGGAGCCCCAGTTTTTGCAGCGCGTGTATTTGAGGTGGTGCAGAAGGCTGCTTAAAATCCGATGCGCCAGAACTGTTGGCGTGTTGGCCGTGTTTGCTTGTTTGCGTTTGGATTGTGTTTTCATAACTGAACCCGCTAACGGCGAACGCATCTGCGATGTTTTTTTGATCATTAGCCGGAAATGCCTGCATCTTATGGCAAGCCGGCTGAATGGGCAAGCTCTTTCTCATTCAATTTGGGAAAATCGGCTTGATTACGCATATGGCTTATGGCATGTTGCTTGCCTGAATTTCTTTAATTGAAATTCCATCACGGATTGTGCAATCCCAGCGCGGATTCAGGAAGTAGATTTTTTGCAATGCAAACATCTCCGGCCAGGCGGATTTTGAATGTAGGCATTAGTTTTTGCCTGATTATCCTGATTGTTGTTGTGGGGCTGGGGGTTGTCGTTTACCGGCATATTCACGCTTACGACAAAATTATCGTCCGGGTTGGTGCCGCGCATCAAGTGGAAACAAGCTTGATCCGCGCCGTGATTTGGAAGGAAAGCCGTTTTAATGCGCGGCAGGTTGGAAAACACGGCGAGATCGGGTTGATGCAGCTTACGGAAGGCGCTGCGCGCGAATGGGCGGCGGCTGTCGGCCAAAAAAAATTTGTCATGCGCGACCTTTATAATCCGGAAATCAATATTAACGCCGGAACCTGGTATCTCAAACGCGCCATCAAATTCTGGACGGCCAAAAAAAATCCCTTGCCCTATGCGCTGGCCGAGTATAATGCCGGACGCTCCAACACGCTGCGCTGGGCGGCGCAGGATAAAAACGATCCGAACATCTTTTGGAGCAGCATTACCTATCCGACCACGCGCAAGTATGTGCGCGATGTCCTGCGCTTGCACGAGCGCAAGGATGCCATCGCCCGCCTGCTGTAACAAAATGGCGGCAAATATTTTTTTGCGTTATAGACATGTAACGGACAAAGGGGGCCATCCAGCAATGCAAACAAATCCCCTTTGGAGGGCTGGGTTACACCCCAGCCTTTGCATCTTTCGGCGCGGGTGTAACCGCGCCCTCCAGTGTGCTTGCGTAGCCGCGCCGGTTCCGGCGTGGATATTCGTGGAAGGGAGAGCCACCGCCACACGGCGGCTACATGCAGAACATGCAAACAAATCCCCCTTTGGAGGGCTGGGTTGCACCCCAGCCTTTTCCGATCGAAAAAGACCGGCGTATCTACGGCATTTGGGCTTCATCAAGGCTCTATGTGTTCATGTGCGCCCAAATCAAATCTTTTGTTTGGTTTTTAAGCGCTGGTCTGATATAAACTGCCTTATTAATTGATTCTTATTGGGGAGCAAAAAACATGACTGCAAAACAAAAGTTTATTATCGTCGGGTTGGGGAATCGCGGACGGGATTCGTTCGTACGCGCTTTATTGGCATTTCCGAAACGCGGGCTGCCGGAGTTCAAGGAGCGCGCGGAGATTGTGGCTTTTGTTGACAGCAATATCGAACGGGCCAAAGTCGCCAATGATGTGCTGGCCACAAAAATCCCAGTCTTTCAAACGGCAAATGAAGCTTTGGCCAAAACCTGCGCGGATTGGGCAGTGGTAACCACCAGCGATTGCACGCACGCGGATGTCTGTGAGTCGGTTTTGAATCATGGCCTGAATGTGGTGGTGGATAAGCCGCTGGCCACCAGCGTCTGGGAGTGCGACCGGATTATTAACGCCGCCCGGCGCAACAAGCGGCAGGTGATCGTCGGACACAACATGCGTTATAACGACTATATGCTGACTCTTGCCCAACTGGTGCGCGGCGGAGCCATCGGGAAAGTATTGCATGTGGAGTCGGCCGAAGTGCTCAGTCTGGCGCATGGCGGCGCTTATTTCAATCGCTGGCATTCGGAGTTCAAAAATTCAGCCGGTTTGATGAATCACAAATGTTGCCATCAGTTGGATATCATTAATTGGGTGTTGGATGATGCGCCAATAGGTGTTGCCGCGATTGGCGCGCGCGATTATTATGTTGAGCGCCCCGATTTGCCGGCGCATGGCCCGCGCTGTAGCGCCTGCGCCTGGGCCAAAAATTGCATCCATTATTGCAACATTGATAACGACTATCCTGGCGGGCGCGCGGAAGACCGGCAGCGTCTGAGGCGCATGTATGTGGATGTGGAACATGTGGATGGCTACATTCGCGATGCCTGTGTGTTCAGCGATCGGCACACGATCAATGATCATGAATCGCTCAATATCCATTATGCCAAGGGTACGCTCGCTTCGTTTAATTTGCTTTGTTTTGCGCCACGCGAGTATAATTATTTCTATTTT
>CAZMFH010000133.1:5352-6927 GCA_964565485.1 uncultured Verrucomicrobiota bacterium
CCGGCCGTTTGGAATACGGTATGGCGTTTCATAAAAAAATCGCTGCTGCCGAAAATGCCGGCATGGCGGAAATGGGCTATTTCGAGGAAGTCGGCAAACCATATATCCGATTGCTGCGCAATGACGGCACGGTTGAAAGTGTCGCTGTGGAAACAAGGCATGCCGATTATGGGCATGGCGGCGCGGATGTGAAGTTGGTGGCGGCTTTGCTCGGCGTGCCGATCGGCGAAGTTGATCCGATTCAAAATGCCACGCCGGATCAGGCGCGCAATGCCGTGGCCATTGCCGATATGGCCGCGCGCTCAATTGCCGCCGGCGGACGTTATGTCGGGATTGCTGAAACCGGGCGTGATTTTCCGCCCGCTCCGCCAAAGCGGGGTTAATTTTTTGGGAGGCAATTATGACGATTAAATCAATAACCGATTTTGATGGGGCATGTCCGCACAGCGCCAGGGGTGTGCGGCGCGACCGGCAGGGACGCCTTGTTTTTCGGCCCGGCTTGCGGCGCGGTCCTGGGTTGGGCGAGGAAGTCGAAGGCAAGGGTTCGCGGTTTTCGGCGCGTTTATTTAATTCCGGAAAGACGGATCAGGCCGTAAAAGTGGTGGTTGATTGGAGCACACCCGCTCGCACGGAGCATCATGACCTTGGTTATATCAGGCATGAAAGTGCGCCGGAATGGAAGATGATTCCCGGTCGCCGCGCCGGAGCTTTGGTGGAATATTCCTTGAAACTCGCGCCGGGTTTGACGCATTTGGGGCTTTATCCCGAATATAATGTGGAACAGCTTGCCGAATTCATGGCGGAATTAAAAATTTGCGGAGTGCGCACGGAAATCGCCGGGCGCAGCCGCGAAGGAAGGCCAATCCATCAGATTAATTTTCAATCCCCAAACCCCAAAGCGGGCGTTTTTTTGGTTCAGGCGCGCGATCATGCCTATGAAACGGCCGGGTCTTATTGCGCGGAGGGTATTGCGCGTTTTCTGGTCTCGGATGATCCCATTGCCCGTTACATACTGGAAAAATTCAGCGTGCATATTCTGCCGATGACCAATCCGGATGGCGTCTTTAACGGGATGAGCCAGCGCACATGGGAGCGCGGTCCGCGTATGGATCAGGTTTTTGATATTGCCGACGGCGCTTTAAAAACGGTCAAACGGGTGGTGGATCGGTTGAAACCGGCGGCTTATCTTGATCTCCATAATTGGACCGCTAAATTCAGCGATGGCTTGCTTTATGGACGGCATGAACAGGTGGCGGAACTGGTGCGGCGCTTGATGCCTGATGATGTCGAGCATTGCAAGCGCTGGGGGACTGTCAAGGCCTTGGGCTATTTTAAAATGAAAGATATGGGACTGGTTGATTTGGGCGCTTATGTGCGGCGCGGCGGCAAACCGGCCGGGGAGGATGAAATGGACAAGGCTGTGAACATACTTAGCAATCGCGTCAGCCATTGGATTGCTTATTGCGAAGAAATTCATGGCGCGGTTGGCCTGGCAATGGAGTTTCCCTGGTTCGGCTTGAATACAGCCGATATGCGCGCCAAAGGCCGGCGCGCCTTTACGGCCATGGCCTTGGC
>CAZMFH010000134.1:0-6926 GCA_964565485.1 uncultured Verrucomicrobiota bacterium
CTGTTATTGAAATACTCCGGTATGCTGCAACGCCGCCCGGGCATCGCCTCACGCCTGATGCTCGGCAAAGTCTTGCGCAACAAAGCATGCCTGCCCAACTTTTTTGTGGGACCACTCAACTTCGCGGTATATTTCGTCATCCAATCAACAATCGGCAAAAAATTCCTTGCCGATGTCTGCGGCATGAGTTCCGCCGCAGCGGCTTCATTCACATTCATCATGATGCTGGTTACCATGTCAGTTGCGCTTTCCGGCGGTTTTATTTCCAAACACATGGGCAACCGCCGGATACCGATCATCAAAAGCGCGACGATATGCACCATGAGCGGCATGATTCTGATTCTCCTGGCGCTGCATTTTAAATGGCATGCGGCCTGGTTTCTAACAGCTTACATTCTGCTGGCCTTTGCCTCATTAAGCGCGCCATCCAATGCCGCGCTAATGAAAGAGCTTAACCATCCCAGCGCTGCCGGCACGGCGCTCGGCGCCATGAATGCGGCAACCTACCTGGCCGTGGCGATTCTTTCCAACAGCGCCGGACTTGTGCTCGATATTTTCCGGAGCCAGGCGGCCATTGTCGCGGGCGCCATTGTTTACCCGCGCGCCGCCTATCAATGGATCAGTCTAACCTGTCTGGCCACCTGCCTGACCGCCTTCATCATGGCGCATTTTCTGAAAGAACCGCAACGCCAAACCAACAATGCAAACTGATTGCGACATTGCGCCGCAAGGGAAACAATGCACATTGAAAGCCTGCAAAACAATCGCTTGAAAGATGTCGTCAAATTGCGCCAACGCTCGCACCGCGATGAACGCGGATTGATGATTGTCGAGGGATATCGCGAACTGAAACGCGCGCTTGACAATGGCCGGAATCCAACCACGCTTTTTACCTGCCAAACACTTTTTCTGGGCGCCAACGAGCCGGAATTGATTGAGCGATGCCGCGTTGCCGGCGCTGAAATTATTGACTGCACGGAACCGGTTTTTAAAAAAATGGCCTATCGCGAGCGCCCCGAGGGACTCCTGGCGCTCCTGCCCCAGTCCACACTGACGCTGGCCGAACTCAAATTGCCGGAGGCGCCTTTGCTGATTGTGGCCGAATCAATTGAAAAACCGGGCAATCTGGGCACAATCCTGCGCTCCGCCGACGCTGCCGGCGCACACGCCGTAATCGTGTGCGACCGCCGCACCGACATCCACAATCCCAACGTTGTTCGCGCCAGCACCGGCACACTTTTTTCCGTGCCGGTTGTGGAAACATCATCGAAGGAGGCGTTGACATGGCTGCGCACCCGTAAAATAAAAATCCTGGCCGCCAGTCCGCACGCCGAACAAGACTATACCCAGGCCGATCTGCGCCCCGGCATCGCGATTGTTGTCGGCGCGGAACAATACGGGTTAAGCAATCTTTGGATGCAGGAAGCCGATTTAAAAGTCCGCATTCCCATGCGCGGCCAAGCCGATTCGCTGAACGTGGCGACAGCGACAACCATTCTACTTTTTGAGGCGCGGCGGCAAGCGCAAACTTGAAGCTTGAATGAATCCAGAAACTCAATAGGCCTTGGCAAACAGAACGCGGCGCGCGCTGGGCTTTCCGCTGAACGGACAGACTCCGGGTTCTTCCGGCAAATCGAGCGGAATGCAGCGCGCGGTAACACTTAAATCACGCTTGAGCGTTTCTTCGGCTTCCGCATCATGCCCCCAATGCGTCAGGGCAAATCCGCCGTGAATCTCCGGCTTATCCGGATTCTGTGGCGTAAAGAAATCATAAAAAGCCTGACGGTCATCAATACGCAAGGTGTGTTTGTCGCGCATGGCGCGGGCGCGCTCCAAAAGCGCATTTTGAATTTCATCCAACAAATTCACCAGCGTGGCCGTCAATTCCGCGCGCGGCACACCACGCCGCTCCTTGTGCGGCTTGTCGCGCCGCCCCATAAAGACGGAATCATCCGCGATGTCGCGCGGCCCGACCTCCAAACGCAGCGGCACACCCTTCTTGATCCAATGCCAGACTTTTTCACCACCCCGCCCTTCGCGCGCATCAATTTCAACGGCCACCGGATGTCCATCATAAGTCAAGGCGCGCAATTCGGCGGCCAACCGCGCGCAATAATCCAAAACAACGGCGCGATCATTTTCCTTGTGAATAACCGGCAGAATCACGACTTGCGCCGGCGCCAGACGCGGCGGCAACACAAGGCCGTCGTCATCACTGTGCGTCATGATCAAACCACCGATCAGGCGCGTGGAAACGCCCCAGGAAGTTGTCCAAGCCAATTGCTCAACCCCCTGCGCATCAAGAAATTTAATGGCGCATGCGCGCGCAAAATTCTGGCCAAGAAAATGGGAAGTGCCCGCCTGTAAAGCTTTGCGATCCTGCATCATCGCTTCAATGCTATAAGTGTTTTCCGCGCCGGGAAAACGTTCCGACTCTGTTTTTTCGCCCTTCCAGACCGGCATGGCCATGGAGTTTTCGGCAAAATCGGCGTAAACATCGAGCATGCGCATGGTCTCCTCGCGCGCCTCCTGGGCGCTCGCATGGGCCGTATGTCCTTCCTGCCAGAGAAATTCCGTTGTGCGCAGGAACATGCGTGTGCGCATTTCCCAGCGCACGATATTAGCCCACTGGTTGATCAGCAGCGGCAAATCGCGATATGACTGAATCCATTTGGCAAACATGGCGCCGATAATGGTTTCTGAAGTCGGGCGCACAACCAGCGGCTCCTCCAATTCGCCTACGGGAACAAGCTTGCCATCCGGCGCAAGCTCAAGCCGATGATGCGTTACCACCGCGCATTCCTTGGCAAAGCCCTCGACATGCTGAGCTTCCTTCTCAAGAAAGCTGACTGGAATAAAAAGCGGAAAATAAGCGTTCCGATGGCCGGTGGCTTTAAAACGCAGATCGAGAATCCGGGTGATATTTTCCCAAAGACTATAGCCCCATGGTTTGATGACCATGCAGCCGCGCACCGGCGACAATTCCGCCAGATCCGCCGCGCGGATCACCTGCTGAAACCATTCCGGATAATCTTCGCTGCGCGAGGGAGAAAGCGCTGTTTTCGTTACATCCGCCATAATTCATATTCCTTTTTGTTCAACCCAAGTTCAGACGCGGCGCGTGGCGATGGTATTCCTGAAGACTGCAAACCTCCATTCTGCCGTTGCCCTTCCAGGCTTCAAGCCCCTTGATGGCCGCCTCCAGCCCATTCAGCGTGGTCGTAATCGGTATGCCGCGCACCACGGCCTCGGAACGCATTTTGATTTCGTCCAGCATGGGACGCTCGCCGCCGCTCGGCGTATTGACAATCCACCCCACATCATGCTCGGCAATCATATCAAGCACATTCGGACGGCCATTGGAAATGCGAAAAATCGCCCGGCTTGGAATACCGCCGGCGCGCAGCGCTGTACTGGTGCCCTCGGTGGCATAAATCACAAAAGCAAGATCGTGCAAACGGCGCGCCAGCGGGACAATGGCGGATTTATCCGCATCGCGTACGCTCATAAACACATTGCCATTGCGCGGAATGGTATTGCCGGCCGCCATCTGGCTTTTCAAAAAAGCCGCCCCGGGCTCGACATCAATGCCCATCACTTCGCCCGTGGATTTCATTTCCGGACTGAGCACAATATCCATGCCCGGAAACCGTGCGAATGGAAAAACAGCTTCCTTGACGGCAAAATGGCGCGGCTTTACTTCGCGCGTCAAACCCATCTCGCGCAAAGAACGCCCGGCCATGACCAAGGCCGCTATTTTAGCCAGCGGCACACCGATCGCCTTGCTTACAAACGGAATCGTGCGGGAAGCGCGCGGATTGACTTCCAGCACATAAACATCATCATTCCGCACGGCAAACTGAATATTCATCAATCCGCGCACTTTGAGCGCGGCAGCCAAACCGGCCGTATATTCCCTGATCCGCGTCTTGACCGGTTCCGACAAGGTGGGCGCGGGAATCATGCAGGCGCTGTCGCCGGAATGGATGCCGGCAATTTCAACGTGCTCCATAATCGCGCCAATCACCGTCGTTTCGCCGTCCGCCAGGCAATCCACATCCACTTCCACCGTGTTTTCCAGATAATCATCAATCAAGACCGGACGATCCTCGGAAACCTCGACAGCTTCCGCCAGATAAGCGCGCAACGCCTCGCGATTATGCACAATCGCCATGGCGCGCCCGCCCAGCACAAAGGAAGGCCGCATTAAAACAGGGAAACCAATGCGCCCGGCAATGTTTTCGGCTTCGGCCAAACTGGCGGCTATCCCGCCATCCGGCTGGCGCAAATTCAAGGATTTGATCAAATCGTTGAACAACTTGCGATCCTCGGCAATTTCAATGCTGGCAGGCTGTGTGCCGATGATATGCGCGCCGTTCTCCTGCAAACCGCGCGCCAGATTGAGCGGAGTCTGGCCGCCAAACTGGACAATCACACCATCACATTGTTCGGCGCGATAAATATGCAAAACATCTTCAAGCGTCAAAGGCTCGAAATAAAGACGGTCGCTGATATCATAATCCGTGCTGACGGTTTCCGGATTGCTATTGACCATAATGGTCTCGTAACCGGCGGCGCGCAAGGCGAACGAGGCATGCACGCAGCAGTAATCAAATTCAATTCCCTGCCCGATCCGGTTCGGCCCGCCGCCGAGAATCATAATCCTTTTCTTGCCACCCGGCCTGGCATTTGCACAAGCCGCGCCATAAGTGGAATAATAATAAGGCGTATAGGCTGTGAATTCAGCCGCGCATGTATCCACCTGGCCGAAAACCGGCGTCAGCTCCAACGCCAGACGCGCGGCGCGCACATCGGCTTCCGAAGCCTGCAGCAGCCACCCAATCTGTTTGTCGGAATACCCGAACATCTTCGCCTGCCGGAAAAGCGCGCTGTCGGAAGCTAATTGCGCAAGCTGCCCGACCGAGCGAATCTCATCTTCAAAGGCCGCCAATTCCCGCATGTGCCGTAAAAACCAAATATCCATGCCGGTCAACTCCGCAACCCGCTCGACGCTCCAATCCTTGCGAAACGCGGCGCGGATCACAAACAATCTGCGCGCATGGGCGCGGCGCAATTCCGCTTCAAGCTCAGCTTCCGCCATTCCTTCAAACGGCGCATCTTTGCCGTCTGCGCCGAATCCGGCGCGCCCGGTTTCGAGCGAGCGCAGGGCTTTTTGTAAAGCCTGCTTGAAAGTTCGCCCGATGCTCATCGTCTCGCCGACGGATTTCATCTGTGTGCCGAGCGTCGAATCTGCGCCGGCGAATTTTTCAAAGGCAAAACGCGGTATTTTAACGACCACATAATCAATGGCCGGCTCGAAACAGGCAGGCGTCTCGCGCGTAATATCGTTGCGCAGTTCGTCAAGCGTATAGCCGACCGCCAGCTTGGCGGCGATACGCGCAATCGGAAAACCCGTGGCCTTGGAAGCCAGGGCACTTGAGCGCGAGACACGCGGATTCATTTCAATCACCAACATGCGCCCAGTGCGCGGATGCAAGGCCCATTGCACGTTGGAACCGCCCGTATCAACGCCAATCTCGCGCATCACCGCCAGCGTGGCATCGCGCATGCGCTGATATTCGCGGTCGGTAAGCGTCTGCGCGGGCGCGACGGTAATGCTGTCGCCGGTATGCACACCCATCGGATCAAGATTTTCAATCGAACAGACAATCACGCAGTTATCCCGGGCATCGCGCATGACCTCAAGCTCGAATTCCTTCCAACCGCGCACCGATTCCTCCACCAGCACTTCCGAATTCAAGCTATAGGCAAGACCACGCGCAACAATAGCGTCAAACTCCTGATCATTGCCGGCAATGCCCCCGCCCACTCCGCCCATGGTAAACCCGGGACGGATCACAACCGGATAGCCGCCAATCCGGTCGCGCGCGCGCCGCGCCTCGTCAAGATTATGAACCGATTCGCTGATCGGCATTTCCAAGCCGATCTTGAGCATGGCCTGTTTGAACAAGTGCCGGTCTTCGGCCTTGCGAATCACATCGGCGCGCGCGCCGATCATTTCCACATGATAATGGCGCAGCACCCCCTGTTCGTGCAAATTGATCCCGAGATTCAGCGCCGTCTGACCGCCCAATGTCGGCAAAAGCGCATCCGGCCGTTCACGCCGGATAATTTCGCGCAAACTTTCAACGGTCAGCGGTTCGATATAAGTGCGATCGGCAAACTCCGGATCGGTCATGATTGTGGCCGGATTGCTGTTGACCAAAACCAACTCGTAGCCATCTTCCTTGAGCGACTTGCAAGCCTGCACGCCGGAATAATCAAATTCACAAGCCTGCCCGATCACAATCGGGCCGGACCCGATCAGCATGATTTTTTTTATGTCTTCACGTTTCGGCACCGGTTGAACACTCCGTCTTTTTGTTTTTTATTTTCGAACGTTTGGCCGTACGCAATCCGCCGGCAGCCAGCATTGACGCGGCGATAAACCCACGGAAAAGCGGATGTGCCCGCAAAGGCGCCGACTGAAATTCAGGATGAAACTGGCAGCCGACAAACCAGGGATGACCGGCCAGTTCAACAATTTCCACAAGATTGCTCGGCATTGAAACACCGGCCAGCGCCAGACCGTTTTGCGCAAGCACATCGCGATAACTGTTGTTGAATTCATAACGATGCCGATGCCGTTCTTCTATCGCGCGCGCGCCATAGGCCGCGCCGGAATGTGTGTTTTCGGCCAAAGCGCAGGGGAAGGCGCCCAACCGCATCGTTCCGCCCTTGCACTCCTGGCGCTTTTGATCTTCCATCAGATCAATAACCGGATAAGGCGTCTGCGGATCAAACTCCGTGCTGTTCGCGCCGGCCAGTCCGCAGACATGTCGGGCAAATTCAATGACCGCGCATTGCATGCCGAGGCAGATACCGAAAAACGGAATACGCTTCTCACGCGCATATTGAATGGCCAT
>CAZMFH010000135.1:0-2819 GCA_964565485.1 uncultured Verrucomicrobiota bacterium
AGGGATGTTGTTGCTGTGCTGATGCGGCGCACGAGGCGGCAGCGCCACCATCGTCGGCATGTTGCTGCGCGGCGGATGCCGAGACGGCGACAGGCGAGGGTGGTCCGTTCAAGGCGCGCATGCGCCGGGCACTGGCCTCGGCGGGCGACACGTTCAAGGGGGTCTTCTGGTATCTGATGCTTGGGGCGGGAATCGGAGCCTTCATCTACGGGTTCTTCCCGCAGGACATCGTGGTGCGTCTGGCCGGTCCGGGTAATCCGTGGTCCATCCCGATCGCGGCGGCATTGGGCGTGCCGATGTACATCCGGGCCGAGACGGTTATCCCGATCGGCGCCGCGCTGATCGGTAAAGGCATGGGAGTTGGCACTGTTCTTGCCCTCGTGGTTGGCGGAGCAGGGGCGAGCATCCCGGAGATCATCATTCTGGCTTCAATATTCAAGCGGCGTCTGATGTTCGCGTTTGTTCTGACCGTCTTTGTCGTTGCGGTTGCGGCGGGTTATGTTGTTGATCTGTTGGGGATTGCGCCGCTGATCTCGGGAACGGCGGCAGGGCTGTAAAGGCAACCTATGAATGACGAAGCAATGAGAGCGACATTACGCGTTACCAAGGCGCTGGCCGACCGCCAGCGTCTGCGCATCCTGATGATGCTGCGCGGCGGCGAATTTTGCGTCTGCCAGATTGTGGATGTGCTGCGTCTGGCGCCTTCGACTGTGTCGAAACATCTGGCGATTCTGGACAACGCCGGACTGGTCGTCAGTCGCAAGGACGGGCGTTGGGCCTATTATCGCCGGACGGCGGGCGCTACGGGGCAATTGGTCCGGCCAATCATGAATTGGCTTGATATGTCTCTGGCCAATGATGCCGCAATCAAACAGGATGCGCGTAAAATTAAAACTGCGGCGGCGCGGACTTGCAAATATTCGTGCGATGGTCCGCGAAAATATTTGGTTCGAAAGGGATGACGCTCATGGCGAAAAAAATAAAAATTTTGTTTCTTTGCACGGGCAACTCCTGCCGCAGTCAAATGGCGGAAGGTTGGGCGCGGCATTTGAAAGGGGATATCATTGAGGCGTATTCCGCCGGCATTGAGACGCATGGCCTGAATCCGCATGCGGTTCAAGTCATGGCCGAGGCTGGGGTGGATATTTCGCGCCAGCGCTCAAAGTTGGTGGATGAATTGAAGGATGTGGTGTTTGACCATGTTGTTACCGTCTGCGATCATGCGCATGAAGCATGTCCGATCTTTTCGGGCCGGGTTAAATGCGCGCATTTTGGATTTGACGATCCGCCGCGTCTGGCGCGAGAGGCGAAGACGGCGGATGAGGCGCTGGCGCATTATCGGCGGGTGCGCGACGAGATCAAGGTGTTTGTCGAAAAACTGCCGGCGACATTGAAAATCGGAGCATAATACGGAGCTGGCGCTTCTGGGAAACCGTTGCACACAATGCAGAGAGCCGGTTTCCGGCCGGGTGCAACGAGAGGAACGATTTGCTGGTTGCCGTGCTGACGGGTTATTTTGTGGATATTTTGTTTTAGCCAATAAGAGGAGTAAAACCATGGATGAAAAAATCAAGGAACTAATCGCGATCGGCGCGTCCATTTGCGCGCATTGTCAGCCCTGCCTGAGCTATCATGGCGGTAAGGCGCATGACGCCGGGTTGACCGACGATGAGATTCGTGAAGCGATTGACGTCGGGCATATGGTCGAGAAGGGCGCCATGTCCGCGATGCATGATTTCAGCGACAACTTGCTGGATAATCCCAGTCAATCCGGCGCCGCATGTTGCGCGCGCGCGACATGCAAAACCGACAAAAAATGCTGTGGATAAACCAAAACAGGAGGTAAATAATGCAAACGACAAACGATAACGAGCGCTTGGGTGACAACGTGAAATCATTGGAACTGCGTCCGGAAACTTGTGGCGCCGGCTGCGGATGCCACGGATCGGAACGTGCCGGGAAAATACGCTGGATTGCCGGTGCAATCGTGCTGGTCGCCGCCGGGATATTGGTCGCACGAGCGGTGGTCAAGGATAGGAACACTATGCCGGCGTCGGCGCCAACCGGATTTGCGGCGTTGCCCGCGCAGGAAGAGGCGTTTGCGCCGGCTGCGAAAACGGATACCATCCGGGAAATCGCCGCGTTATCCGAACTGAACACGCTGGCTGCTGACACGAGCGGGGTGTTCGTGTTTCTGCCCGCCAAAAACGCGCCGAAAATCATGGCGCCCGTAACGTCCATGCAAAGCGCAACGCGAACGATCGAGTCCCAGTCGCAAATCAAAATGGGCATATTCACATTGAAAGCGGATTCGCCCGATTACGCGCGGGTTGCCGCACAAATGGAGATTCCGGGTGTGCTGGCCATGGTCAAGGGTGGCGGCATGAGCTCGGTTTCCGGCGAGATAACCGAGGCAAAACTCATTCAGGCTTTTCTGGGCGCATCAAGCATGGGCGCCTGCGGTTCGGGCGGTTGCGGTCCAGTGGGCTGCAAGTAGACGGGTCATTTCAGACATGACTCATTTTGGCGTAGCAAAATGTATCATGTCTAAACGCTTTACGCTTAACGTGCTTGCGTAGCCGCGCCGGTAACGGCGTGGATCTTCCGAAAAAGTGATCACAAGGATGGATCAAAAAATTATTACCCGGCACAGCCGGAATCCTTTATGGTTCCGGCTATGCCGGGTTGGGAGTATGCGGTATGATGGAATTGCTGCAATGGGTGACGGAGACGCTTCAGGCCGCCAGTATGGGACCCATGGCCCTGCCTCTGGCATTTTTGCTGGGATTGGTGAGCGCGCTTGCCAGCGCGTGCTGCAC
>CAZMFH010000135.1:2829-6912 GCA_964565485.1 uncultured Verrucomicrobiota bacterium
GCTGGCTGCGGCGGTATGGTTTCTGGTCGGCACAACGCTCGCTTTGATCATTCTTGGATTCGTGGCCGGATTGATTGGTCAGACGGCGCAAGCGTTTCTGGGCCGCTACTGGAGACTGTTTGCGGGCGTTGTCGCCGTGCTCTTTGGGTTGGCGACGCTGAAACTGCTGCCGTTCAAAATGCCCGGTCGCGCCGCGAAGCATGGTGACAGTGCGGCATCCGGCAGCAGGCTGGGGGCGGTGCTGGGAGGCTTATTCCTCGGGGGCGGTGTGGCCGCTTGTTCGCTGCCCTGCAATCCGGGCATCTACATCGTGATCGGCGCCAGCCTTTTGATGGGCCGAATTCTGTGGGGCATGCTGCTGATGGCTGCGTTCGGGATCGGTTTCAGCATACCGCTTGCCGTAATCCTGTTCGGCGTATCGTTCGGCAAAGCATCGCTCAAGATGCAGAAGGCCGATGCCGGAATCCGCATCGTGGCAGGCGTATTGCTGATCGGCGCGGGGCTTTATCTGTTGGCGACGTTGCGGTGATCTTTCAGGAAGCGGGTTGTGTGATGATCGTGATCAGTTCAACTTTGCTGCTGTGGTCTACGGGCCGGCCGATTGCAGCGTGACAATAGGAATATGGAGGAAGTTCTCGAAATCGTGATGGGCATACAGGATATATTTTTTTGCGGCTCCGCCGGAGGCGTCGCCCCACCTGTCTTTGGTAGGGCGAGACCTGCGGGCGAGCCGTGACAGGAAGGACGCACCGAGATTTAACATAACCAGAAAGGATCGGAGACGATGAGCAGCGATGTGAATGCCGCGAGCGAGCGGAAAATGACGAATATTTTTGAGCGCTATCTGACCGTTTGGGTGGCATTGTGCATTGTGGGCGGGATCGCGCTAGGCAAGCTGGCGCCGGGGCTGGCGAAAGTCTTTGACGGCATGTCAATCTTTGTAAAAGGCGCGCCGGTTGTTTCCATTCCAATCGCGATCTGCCTGTTCTTCATGATGTATCCGATTATGGTGAAAATTGATTTCGCCTCTGTGATCAAGGCTGGCGGCAGCGGCAAGCCCGTCTGGTTGACGCTGTTCGTGAACTGGTGCATCAAGCCGTTTACCATGTATGGCATAGCGCTGGTCTTCCTCGGGTTCCTGTTTCGGGGTTTTATTGGCGCTGAGGCGATGGACCTGGTCAAGCTGCCGTTTGGGCTGGATTTGGCTGTCGGCGCCACGCATGGCGCCGGCACGGTTATCCTGCATGAAGGAGTAAAAATGCTGCAAATCCCGCTATGGCGCAGCTATTTCGCCGGATGTATTCTGCTCGGCATTGCGCCTTGCACGGCGATGGTGCTTGTCTGGGGGTATTTGGCGCGCGGTAACGATGCCCTGACGCTGGTTATGGTGGCCATTAACTCTCTGACCATGTTGTTGCTCTACGGAGTGCTTGGCGGTTTTCTGCTCGGCGTCGGCAAATTACCGGTGCCGTGGCAGGCGCTTTTGCTGTCAATCCTCATCTATGTGGCGCTGCCGTTGGTCTGTGGTTACTTCTCGCGCAAGTGGATCATCAAGGTTAAAGGCGAGCGATGGTTCACTGAAAAATTTCTGCATGTTCTCACGCCGATCACGGTTATTGCCCTGCTGACCACTTTGGTGTTGTTGTTCAGCTTCAAAGGGGAGATGATCCTGTCCAATCCGCTGACAATCCTGTGGATTGCCATCCCATTGTTCATTCAGACCATGCTGATTTTCTGGATCGGGTACGGCTTGGCGAAGTGTCTGAAACTTCCCTATCGCGATGCGGCGCCCTCCGCCATGATCGGCGCATCCAATCATTTTGAGGTGGCTATTGCCACAGCGACCATGCTTTTCGGGCTTTCGTCCGGCGCGGCGCTGGCCACCGTGGTGGGTGTGTTGATTGAGGTGCCGGTGATGCTCTGGCTGGTGCGGATTTGTTTGCGGACGCAGCCTTGGTTTGGAGATGCGCGGGAGTAACAAGTTTGACAATGATCAAGAAAGGAATGACGTGACACAGAACAAGAATGATCGTATTCGGGAGCAAGTGCGGGAACGTTACGCAGGCATCGCGACGAGCGGGAAGAGCGGGTGCTCGACGCCGTCCTGCTGTTCGACGCAGTCGCCCTCGGCCAAGGCGCAGTCGGCGAAGCTCGGATACTCGAAGAAGGACTTGGAGGCGGCGCCTGAGAGCGCGAATATGGGACTCGGTTGCGGAAATCCACAGGCCATTGCGGGGCTCATGAAGGGAGAAGTCGTGCTTGATCTGGGCGCGGGCGGCGGATTCGACTGCTTCCTGGCGGCGCGGCAGGTCGGAGCGCGCGGACTGGTCATCGGCGTGGACATGACCCCGGAGATGGTCGCCAAGGCGCGCGGGAACGCCCGCAAGGGCGGTTTCAAGAACGTCGAGTTCCGGCTGGGCGAGATCGAGCACCTGCCTGTGGCGGATGCGAGCGTGGATGTCATCCTTTCCAATTGTGTCATCAATCTTTCGCCTGATAAGGCGCGGGTGTACCGCGAGGCTTTCCGTGTGCTCAAGCCTGGTGGGCGGCTGGCAATTTCGGATGTCGTGGCCATCAAGCCGGTTCCAAAAGCCGTGCGCGACGATTTCAACAAGCATTCGGGATGCGTGGCCGGGGCGCTGCAGATGCGCAGGCTGGAAGGTATTTTGCGTTCAGCGGGGTTCCGGCAGTGCCGCGTGATAGTGAAGGAGCAAAGCAGAGAATTCATCAGGGAATGGTTTCCAGGCAGCGGTATCGAGCGTTATGTGCGTTCAGCCGATGTGCAGGGCGTGAAGCCGGGGAGAAAGTGGACGGTATGAGCAGAGATAACGAAGTGAAGAATCAAGATGCGGGTGTGTGAGCACTGGCCGATTCTTTGGCGATTATATTGCCAGCCTTGATGTTTCCGCCGCCAAATCGTCAAACGGGCGCATTTCAGTTCCGTAGGGTTTTTGTAAAAAAACAGATTATAAAAAAACAGATTGTTTTTTGTGAGCGCTTTTTGTTAACATATATGCAACAAGAAAGTTGCTGTATTGTTTGCAGGAGGCGCGCCATGAAACAAAACGAGGGTGATGCAGCGCTTGATCCGAAAGATATTGTTTTTGAGTGTCCGAATTGCACGAAAAGTCTCGTGATTGATGCGCGCGGCGCCGGCTTGATGGCTACTTGTCCGGATTGCGGACACGAAGTGCAAATTCCAGGTTGTACTACGCCGAATGTATCCGCAGCAGAGGCGGTTGGATCGGCGTTGGCGGATGCGGCGCCGGTATATGCGCCGGCGGATGCGTCCGATGAAGCCGATCTTTTTCTCAATACCAAGGCGCAAGACGCTGATGATTTGGAAAACGGCGAATTACCGGAAGTTTCCAAGGTTTTGGCGGATGCGCACGAGCAAATTAATACGCTGCAAAATGAACTTGATGAATTGCGTTTGCGCCGGAAGTTTCTTGAACGCCGGCATGCTGTGGCCACCCGCAGCATTCAGGCGCTCAAAAATCAGGTGCAAGCCATGCGTGTCATTCTTGATCAGATGGATGAGCAATTGCGCAAGTTAACCGCGCCGCATGCCGGCGATACTCAGCCCATGCCGGAGGCCACGCAGAATTCTCCCGAGCTGCCCTGAGCATGGCGGTGGGTTAAAGTTTCAGATACGGAAGACGGCTCCCAGCTTTTTCCCCAGGAGTCGGTTGGCCAGGAGGAGTGTAATTCCAAGGAATATCATGGCCCAGACGCCGAGTGCGGCGGCGAGATAGGGGCCATCGCCCAATAATTGGGAAAGTTCAAAAAGCGCTTTAGTGATTGGAAAATAGATCTGTTTTTGGGCCAGCATAATGGAGTCTGATACTTCGAGCATGGCGAAGCTGAAGGCCAGAATTGCGCCGCCGGCCAAATGTGCTGTTATCAATGGGAGCGTGATGCGGCGCATTGTGTGCGCCGGCGAAGCGCCGAGATTGGCGGCTGCTTCTTCCAGTGCGATGGGAGTTTGTTGCAGCCCGGCCACCGCGGCGCGCACCACATAAGGCAGCCGGCGAATAGCGTAGGCCACAATCAGGAGCGTGGTTGGGTTTTGAGCCGGATTGA
>CAZMFH010000136.1:0-6881 GCA_964565485.1 uncultured Verrucomicrobiota bacterium
TCTATCCAGGGAAATGTACACGCGCAGGTTTGTTTCATCGTCGTAGCGCTTGATGCACAAATTGCATTCGGAGCACTTGGTTTCGTAACAGTTGCGGTGCACGCGCGACGGATACATTTTGCGAAAGGCTTCGTAACATTCACGGGAACAAAAAACGTAGCGTTCCTGAGACGAGCCAAATGCTATTTGGGCCAGCGAGAATCCTTCTGCGGCTGGATCGACCGTTTTCCCGCACCAGCCGCAGACGATTTTCATGCGATTGATGATGATCTGGTATTGCTTGGCGACATCTTTTTCGGTCCAGACATATTCGATCCAGCTTACGGATTCCTTGGGGATTTGGGCAATTACCACGTCATGGCGCATGACGAAGACATCGCCTGTGGCAACCACATATGAACGCTCGCCTTCAATGATGCCGTTGTTATGCCGGAGATGCACGCGCACCGGCCCATGATGCGGGGTTTCAAAAGTGTGCCAGCCGCAGGCGGCGCAGATTTTGGCAAAAAGGTGCTCATGCAAGTGTTCGCCGCACCGCGGACAAACGCCCATTTGAATGACATGCAGTTCCTTGAGTGAATCTTCGGCAGCTTCCTGAACCTGTTTTTCGGCTGCGCGATGCAGACGTTTGTCCTTGATGCCGTATTCGTCTTCAAGAATCATCATGTCGCGTTCCAGTTTGTCGCGTTGATGATCCGGCAAGGCGATGTTTTCCAGATTGGTTGGGGCGGTGTGTTCCGTTGCCGGCGATCCAAAACCAAGTATTTCCTTGAGTGTGCGCATGGTCTGAGCCTGTTATTCTGCGAGTTCTCCGTTATAACCTGCCGCATAGCGGAAATTGGAATATGCCCGTAATAACTCCACGGCAATTACTATTTGCCGTTTTTGGGCGTCCGTCAAGTCTTTTTGAGCGTCAAGCACGTTGCGACTGCGCCCTTCGCCCAGGCAGAAACGCTCGTTTTCGGCTTCCAAGGCCTGGCGTGCCGATCCTATGGCTTCTGTAACCAAGCTTAATCTTGCCTGATTGGCCAGAAATTGGGCATGATAGACTTTTAATTCCGTCGTGATGCGCAGTGCCGCCTGGCGTTGCATTTCGCGGCGTTCAGCGATTGTTGCCTCCAAAACACGTACGCGTGCTTTTTCAGCGCGATAGCCCCAAGGGCGTTTCCAGGATAGCGTAATTGTCGCGCCCAGGTTGCGTTCGCTGATTTCGCGTTCTGTGGCAATAACCCGGTTTTTGTCTTCGCCCTGCAAGCTGGCGTCAACCGCCATGGAGAGATCGGATTTCAGTTTGTCGCGTTGAATGGCCTTTTCCTTTTCGGCGGCTTCAATGAAATAAATCAGTTCCTGGTAGTCGCCGCGACAGAGCAGGGCGGCGGTTTGATCGTAAGTGTTTGGCAGGCTGGCCGCCTGGCTCCAATTGACGATTTCCGCGCCGGTTATGTGTCGGGTTGTGAGTTGCTGCGGAACGCCGATCAACTGTGCCAGCCGGTCCCGCATGGTTGTACAGTTCTGGCGCGCGCTTGTTTCCGCTTCGCGCCACAAGGCCACTTCGGCGCGGGCCGTGAAGAGTTGGTATTCCGGAACTATTTTTAGTTGCACAAGTTGTTCGGCTTCATGGAGCAGTTTTTCCACGCGCTGCAACGCCGCCTGCGAAACGGCCAGCAAGGCGTCCGTCTCCAGGACGCTGATATATTGTTGTTCCACATTATGCCGGCATTCCTGCGCGACCGTCTGCCAGTGATATTCAGCCATCCGCCAAAGTTTTTCGGCGCGTTCGTCGGATAGTTGCCATTGGCGGAATCCGCGGTCGCGCAGGAGCGGCATGCTCAGTCGCAGGCCGAGCATGCTTTGCCAGAGATTGTCTGATTCTCCCGGATTGGCATCTCCGGGCAATTGATTATAATAGCTTTCTTCCACACGGGTTCCCAGATATAACCCCGGCGGGAGCGCGGCGTCCACGCCGGCACGGATGCGCGTTTGGTCATAACCAGCCTGTTTGCGATCGCGGGATGTTTCAACATTTACGGTTGGATCGAAAAAACCACCCAAGGCTTCGCGCTCGGCCCTGGCGCGTTGTGCCTCGAAACGCGCCGCTTGAATGGCCGGGTTATTGTCAAAAGCCAGCTGGACAAGTTCCGCAAGCTCATGATCCGATGCGCTCAGGGACGGGCACAGGCTGGTGAAGACTGTGCTCCAGAAAAGCAGCCGGCATGCAAGGTTGTTGTTCATGTCTTTCCCGCGCTTGGTGCGGCTTGATTGCTCGGCGTGGTGCGATTCAGCATTTGTATGGCTGTGGTTGTAACGGTTGCGCTGGTAATGGCGCGCATGCATGATTGATCCCTGAAACGGCAGCGATTCGCAAAACAAGGCTGGCAGTTCAAGCGTCCCTGGAGGACGCAATGTCCGTTGCCGAATGGCCCCGTGCGTTGCGGGTCGGTTGGCCCAAAAATAGCCAGCACCGGCGTGCCGACAGCGGCTGCCAGATGCATCGGTCCGGAATCGTTGGAAATTACCAGATCCATGGTTTTCAGGAAACCGGCCAGTTCGGGCAGGGATAGCCGCCCGGCCATGTTGACGATATTGCCGCTCATTTCCTGCGCCATGGCGGCGCAGGCTTCTTGTTCGGCGGCGGCGCCTACCAGGAAGATCGAGGCATGCGCTTGTTCTTGCAGGTCGGCGCCTGTTTGAATAAAAGAGGTGGTGGGCCAGTTTTTGGTCGGCCAGCGCGAAAAGGGCAGGATGGCCACGCGCGGCGATTTACCTGGCGGTGGAACATGGGGGATTTTGATTGGAAACACCGGGGGCTGGACTGGTAGACCAAGGAATCTGACGATATCGAGATTTTCATGAACGGCATGCCGTGCTTTGTTGCGCGCTCCGGCAACGGCATGATAGAGCAGGCGCGAGCCCTCCCGGTGAAAAGACGGACCGATGATGCGCCTGCATTTCACCAGACGCGTCGCGATGGCGCTTTTGAGAATGCCTTGAGCATCCAGAACCAGATCATAATGCGCATTGCGCAAGGCGCGCAATGCATCAAGATAAGCGCGCGTAAAAACTTTCCGCTCAAGCGGAATCACGTTTGTAACATCGCTGAAGCATTGCGCCATTTCAAGATATTGCGGATGCACAGCCCAATCAATGGCGGCGTTTAAGCCGGTTTTTAGGCTGTTGACAGTCGGAAGAACGTGAAACAAATCTCCCAGCGAACTTAATTTGACTATGAGCACTTTCACGGTTGGAATCATATCGTATGCCGCGCTTGCCTTGCAATAGCAAAAATACGGCGCCTGGCGCCTGGCAGATGGCGGGATATTGCAAGCGTATCAGGGATTGATTTCGTAATAAAGCGGGATGTCCATGTCTTCCTGTTCGCTTAGCAGACGCTCGCCTTCCAGTTCAGGATGGTCATCAAACGGTTCGAGAATCATGCGATATGTGGCGTCGGTGGCGCGTATGGCTTCATTGAGTTGGGCGCCATCCATGATCACCCAATGCGCGACCAGGATGGCGCTGTTTGTGTATGAACCTGCCAGAACGTTCTTTACGGCGTAGCGGTTAACTGCCAGTGCCCGGCGATAGGGCGCAATGGAATAGGGCGCGGGAATGCGTGTGGCGGTTATGGCGCGTGCTTCTATTTCAAGGCGATCTGTCGGCGGGCGGTCTTTAAATCTTTGCGCATAAAGCGCATATTTGCGGGATGCTTCCTCTGTTTCAATCCAGCGCGCATAAAAGGCAACGCCTTCCAGTGCGCCTTGCCAGTTGGCGTTGCCGGATGATATGTCGCCAAAGGTGATCGGGTGGGGCGCCCAGTGGGCGGGCCTAATCCGGTTGGTTTCGAATGTTCGCCGTCCGTTCAGATAGCAGGTGAATGCTCCGGGACGCAGCGAGATAACTAGATGGTGCGGAACGCCGGCGTTTAATTTGGCGAGCGGCAGCCACGGATCATCCGTGGTGGCGGATGAACGCACCCGCAAAACCAGTTCTTCGCCGTTCTGTGCCAGTAAAATATTAAAATGGTTGGTTGTGCTGGCATAGGCGATGATAGATGCCGGTCCCGTTTGCTGGAGATGGCGCGGGGTCAGGACGATTTCCATGCTTAATTGATAGGTTTTAAGGCAGGCATCCAAAAGAGTTTGGCCGGCATCTTCGGCAAGGAAGGCGCCGCCGGCTGTGTTCATTTCCAGACAACGTCCGTAATGCGCTCTGCCGCTCGGTTCCACGCGACAGATACGGCGTATGCCGGTTGCGGCGTCTTGGATTTCATTGTTGGCATCGCGGTTTTCCCAGAGGAATACAAGATTTGCCCTGTTTCCGGGCCATAGGTTGTTATTGTGAATGGGCGCCACGGCTTGTTGCGGCGCATCAATCGCCGAATCAAACGGTATCCAGGCATCAGGTGCAAAATCGGCTTTGGTATTGCGGGTTATGCGCGCCCACTGTTCGATGGTTTTAAAATCGGCGGCGAAGCGGCCGAGATATATTTCCACCTCCGGTCCGCCTCCGCGAATGCGGTTTTCACCATCGCCGACCTTGTAAGGCCCGGTCATTACCATAAAGCGCGGATGACTGCTCCAGCGCGGATGATAAACCTCGTAGCCGTCAATGCCGGGCGCCTGGTCAATTGGCACCACCCAGCGTTGGTCGGCCATTGGGTCGCAAATTGTAAGGTTGCGGTGTGCGCCGTCAAAAAACCAGAAAAGGCGGCTGTTATCCGGCGCTAATGACGGCCAGCAGCCTGTGCCGTATTTGTGAATTTCGCCGTTCGGCAGTTCGAGTATGCCGCAATGCGGCCAGGGATGAATGGCGGCGGCATAACGTCCGTCCGCAGAAAGCTGAAAGTTATCCGGATCCAAATGCGTGCGGTTCCAGACCTGTTCGTGTATTTCCGGTTGCTCCAGCAAATGACGGCGGAGATTCTGCACTCTTGTAACCATGCCTGTAATGGAGACGCCTGTGTATATCCATTCGTTGCCGGTTTTGCGATCTTGCCAGACGGCAATGGCAAAACCGTCGGTTATTTTTTTTAATCCGCTGCCGTCCCAATTGACCAACCAGACGCTGGCGTTGCTTAGATCGGAAAAAACCACCCGGCATCCGTCACGTGTCAACATTGGTTTGGCGTAATATGCCGGTCTGCCGATAATAATACGTTCGCCGTGGCCGTCTGCCGAATCCCAGCCCATGATCCGGAAAGTGGCGTTAGTTCCTGTTTGTTCTGCGCTGTTAACCTGAAGCCAGACAATGCGGGCCGGGTCCGATGCCAGGGCGCGAACCGCCATGGTTGCCGGATCGTGGTTGGGGCGGCATCCGATCGGCATGCACAGGAGCCAGAGGAGAGCAAACGCCGCAGTTAAAGTGGAATAATATTTTTGCATGCTCCATTCTTGTTCTGCCTGGCGGGGCAAGGGAATCGGACGGATAAAGGCCGGTGTTTTTTAAGGAGCTGTTTTGAGGCTTGCTTGTTTTTCACGCCGGTCCCGCAAAACACGCGCGGGAATTCCGGTTGCAATGGCATATTCCGGAATGTCGCGCGTAACCACCGCCCCGGCGCCGATAATGCAGTGGCGGCCGATCCTTAATCCATCCAGAATTTTGACGCCGGCGCCGAACCAGCACTTCTCGCCGACTTCAATGCCGATTGAACGTGAACCCTGTGTTGTGACGGATTCTTCAATATTCTGCGGATCATGATCCCCGCCGATGAGATAGCTGTAGGCTGCAATCAGTGTGTCATTGCCGAGCGTAACGCGGCTGCCGGAAAAAATTTCGCAATTGAAGCCGATATTGACGCGTTCCCCCAGGATGATGTCGCCGTTTTTACAGCTCAAGATCGAATTGCGCCCGAGATAGACTCCGGATTGAATGCAGATGCCGGCATTGTCCCGGCCTTTGGCGTCGAGCAGGCAATTGTCATCAATGATTACATTATCGCCGATTGCGATTTTGTGCGGATGCCTTAAGGTTATATTGCTGCCGAATACAACATTGCGCCCGCATTTGCCGAGCAGGAGCGGGTAAAGTTTGGCGCGCAGTCCGAGCCCGAGGATGCCGGTCAGGCGCGAGCAAAGCAGCATAATCAATTCGAATTTTAAAAGCGTCCCAAGCCCTTGGCGGCCAATAATCAATTCGCTGTAACGCGCTATGCGCGATTTTTGGACGGCCATCTCCCGTTGAATAATTACGCTTTCAGTTTTCATGCAGCTTTATTGTATACGGATTAAGAAGCATGTCGAGTTCCAAAGCGTATTTTTTTGCTTTGCATCCTGCCTGAACTTGGTTAGAATGCAGGGCAAAAGGCATGCGTACGCAAAAAAAAGCCGGAGTGGCGAAATGGCAGACGCACTGGACTCAAAATCCAGCGGTAGCAATACCATGTGGGTTCAACTCCCTCCTCCGGCACCACTGCTTTGACTCGAAGATTTTCCTGCGCCAGCAGGGCAGCGCAAACCGAACACGCAGCCCAAACCTGCTTGACATAATCTGTTTTATGTTTAACATGGCAAACAGGTTGGTTTGATTGGCGGAGCGGGTGGGGGAATGCTATGGCAAAAATTCTGCTGGTGGACGATGAGGCGCATTTGCTCAAAGCCTTGGAAATGATTTTGAGCAGTCGCAACCATACCGTTACGGCGGTTGCCGATGGGCGTGCCGCAGAAAGCCTTATTAAATCGCATTCCTATGATCTGATTATTTCCGATATTCGGATGACTCCTGTTGACGGCCTGTATTTATTGCGGGTTGTCCAGGCTGTCTATCCGGAAACGCCGGTTATTTTGATTACGGCCCATGCCACACTGGATGTTGCGCTGGAAGCCATCAAATCAGGCGCTTTCGACTTTATTACCAAGCCTTTCCGAACCGACGATCTGTTGGCC
>CAZMFH010000137.1:0-4663 GCA_964565485.1 uncultured Verrucomicrobiota bacterium
CTACGGCCATGGCGATCTCTCCGTTAGCGGTGTTTAAGCCGAAAGCGCCGGTTCATTGTTCCTGGAAAATGGATTATAGGCATGATGTGTTAATTGTCAATGTGCGCGGCAGCTGGTTCGCAGTCTTTTGATCAATGCATTGGTGGATGAGTCATGATCTGGCCGGAATTTTTCCGGTTTGAGCAGTTCCAGCAGGATTTTGCCGGCCAGTTCCTTGCCTAATTGCACGCCCCATTGATCGAACGAAAATATGTTCCAGATTATGCCCTGGGTGAAGATTTTGTGTTCATAGAGCGCGATGAGTTTGCCAAGCAGCGCCGGCGTCATGATTTCAGCCAGAATGGTGTTGCTGGGGCGATTGCCTTCAAATACTTTATGCTGCACAAGCGCTGCCGGCGCGCCTGATTCCCGTGTTTCTTCGGCTGTGCGCCCGAAGGCGAGCGCTTCGGTTTGAGCCAGGCAGTTGGCCAGTAATTTGGCGTGTTGAGCGCCGACCGGATTGAGTGTTCGGCGCAAGGCAATGAAATCGCAAGGGATCAGTTTGGTGCCCTGGTGGATCAATTGGAAGAAGGCGTGCTGGCCGTTGGTGCCTGGTTCGCCCCAGATTATCGGGCCGGTTTGCCATGCAATACGCCGTCCGCGCTGATCGGTGGCTTTGCCGTTGCTTTCCATGTCTGCTTGCTGCAAATAGGCCGGAAACCGATGCAGATATTGATCGTAAGGCAGAACGGCGTGGGTTGCGGCATTAAAAAAATTATTATACCATATTCCCAGTAATCCAAGAATCACAGGCATGTTGTGTTGCAGCGGCGCTTCGGCAAAATGGCGGTCCATGGCATAAAAACCGTTCAGCATCTCCCGAAAATGTTGCGGCCCGATGGCAGTCATGAGCGTCAAACCAACTGCCGAACAAAGCGAATAACGTCCGCCGACCCAATCCCAGAATTCGAACATGTTTTCCGGATTGATGCCGAAACGCCTGACTTCTGCCTTGTTTGTTGAAACAGCGACGAAATGTTTTTCGATGGCTGCCGGATTTTTAAGCGCATGGAGACACCAGTTGCGGGCGGCTTGCGCGTTGGCCATGGTTTCCTGCGTTGTGAATGTTTTGGATGTGATGACAAATAAAGTCGTTTCCGGCGCCAGATCGCGCACGGCTTCCGTGAAATGCGTGGCATCAACATTGGATACAAAACGAATGGTCAAATCGCGTTTTGTGTAAAATTTAAGGGCTTCATAAGCCATTGCCGGGCCGAGATCCGAGCCGCCAATCCCGATGTTGACGATGGCGCGGACCGGCGCGCCGGTCCAGCAATGCCATGCGCCGGAGCGCACTGCGTCGGCAAAGCGCGCCATTTTGGCCAGTGTCCGGGTAACTTCCGGCATGACGTTGACGCCGTCAACATATATGGGCTTCTTGGCGCGATTGCGCAGCGCGATATGCAGAACGGCGCGTCCTTCGGTGCGATTGATCGGCGCGCCGGAAAACATGGCGTCGCGCGCGGATTCCACTCCGCTGGCTTGCGCCAGTTTCAGCAAAAGGCGCATTGTTTCAACGGTGATTCTGTTTTTGGAATAATCAAGATAGAGACCGTTGGATTCAAGACTGAATTTTTGCGCGCGTTTTGGGTCCGCAGCGAAAAGTTGCCGCAGATGAACGGCGCGCAATTGTTTGTAATGCGCGGCGAGCGCCTTCCATTCCGGTCTTTGATTGGGAGGGATTACATTTGATTGCATGTGCGATCTCCATGCGAGCGGTTAATGAATACTCTGAAACTACAGCAACTGCCATAAAAAACAAGCAAAATTGGATGGCGGCCGAATTGTAAGCCGCGCTGATGCTTTTTTGTGAATTATGCCGGACTGAGATATTTGGGCTTTCCCAAGCAAGGATAAAATGCCATACTGCTTCATATGAGTTTTGGTTGGGCTGATTTTAAAGTTACAATCCGCATGCTTGGTCATCTTCCCGGTTATCTGCGCGGATATTGTTGTTCTGCGCGTGAAAAAGCAGACTGGTTCGCGCGGCGGCATGTTCCGTCCGATTTTATCGGAATATGCGTGGCCAATGCGCCGGATGCGGCTGTTGACGACTATGTGATCGCGCATTTGCATGAGTTGGGTTTGCGGCATGTGCGCTTGGATTTTACTTATGGCGATCAACAATCCTGGACGGAACGTTTCCTTGAGCGTTTGCTTGAGGATGGATTTGCGGTTTGCCTGCATCCCGTTCAGCCGTTTGAGGAGGCTTGCGATATGCTGGCCGATTCCGATACGCGGGAGCGCTGGCGCGCTTTTATCGGCGAATTGCTTGATAAGTTTGGAAGTCGCTTGGCTTTGATTGAAATCGGCGCCACTTGCAATCGCCGCAAATGGTGCGGTTATTCTCCGGGCGCCTTTTTGGAAGCATGGCGCATTGCGTGGGAGGAGGCGCGTGGCCGCGCAATGACTGTAATCGGTCCCAATGTGACCGATTTTGAGCCGGTTTACAACATCGGATGGTTGGCTGAATTCAAGCGGCAGGGCATCATGCCGGCGGCGCATACGGATAATCTTTTCGTCGAGCGCGCAACTGAGCCGGAAGCCTTTGATCATAAGATTCTTGGCCGGACTTGCGCCGGATTGTTGCGTTATGATCTTGTGCGCAAGGCGCGCTTGTTGCGGAATATCGGGGCATGGTTTGGAGTCCCAACCCTGATTTGCCCGCATGTTGCCTGGAGTTTGCGGAGGATCGGTCGTTTTCTTGAAGATACCGAGCAAAAACAGGCCGATTATCTTGTGCGTTATCTTTGTCTGGCAGCGGCTTCCGGAGCGTTAACTCGTGTTTATTGGGGGCCGTTGATTGGACAGCGCGAGGGTTTGATTGATGATGGCACTACCGAATATCCCGATATTCCCCATGTAACATATTATGAAAAGGCGTGCGGCGAGTTGCGAGATTATCGTCTGCGTCCGGCGTTTGGCGCGCTCAAAACCGTGCAGCATTTTTTGCCGGGCGCTGTTTTTACACGCAAACTCCCGACCGGGCGCGGCTTGGAAATGCTGGAGTTTGAAATTCCGCCCGAACATGATGCGCCGGCCAAGGGGGTGGGGCGTTTGTTGCATGTGGTCTGGACTTTTAACGGCCGCCGCGCGCTTGTCCGTGATTGCTATTCTGCAGAACAATTGCGCGAGGCGGCGTTCTTTGGCCGTGACGGCGCGCGTCTGGATGATGTGCCGGACACATTTTCGGAAAGTCCGCTTTTTATTCTCTTCCCGGCCGGCGGCGCAATAGCGATGCGCGAGGGATTGCTTCCTGATGTTTTGCCAAAAATTGTGTTTGCGAATCAGCCTGGCGTTGATTTTATGGTGGCGCAGCATGTAATGCATGGCGATGCGCTTCAATGTGTTTTGCGGGTGGCGCAACCGTATGCTCACCCGGATATGGAAAGTCTGTTGGCTTTGTTGCGTGAACGCGCCGGTGTGGCCAAAACAAAAATTTTGCGCAATTCCCGTAATCTGGTGTGGCTGGCGCCGTCTCCATGGGATCCATCCCGGATGCTGGCGGTAAAACAATTCCGGCGGCGTCCTTTGCTCCGGCGCTTGCTTGATTTCGGCAAGTCCGATCGGGCCTTGCGCAGTTGGAACGGAGCCCAGGAATTGATCCGGCGCGGCATAGCCACGCCTGAGCCTGTGGCCTGCCTGTTTCGATCCCAAGCCGGTTGGATTGATAGTTATTATGTGTGTGATGCGCTTGAAGGCGCTCAGTCTGTGCGCGACGTTTTGACGGCTTTTGCCGGCGGCGCCGAGCAGTTTGCCGGACGTAATCCGGCCGAATTTTATGAAGCGCTATCCCGGTTCCTTCAGAAAATGCATACGCGCGGCGTGTTTTTCCGGGATCTTTCGGCGGGAAATATTTTGTTGCGTGTCAATGTGTACGGTGCGCTGGAATTTATGTTAATTGACACCACTCGCGCCAGGTTTTACGCAAAAAGTCTGCCGCTGCGTCTGCGGTTGTTGGACTTGATGCGGCTTTGTCATCCATTGCATTGGCTGGGACGCAACGCCTTGCTCACTCAATATCTGGCGCATAGCGGATTGCGTCTGCGCTGGTGGATGAAAATACCCTTTGTTTATTACGACGGCAAACATCGCCTTAAAAATGCGCTCAAGCGATATCGGCATTCGAGTCAAAGTTAAATTTTGAAAAAATCCAAAATTCCGAATTCAGGATAATTGCAAACCAACGCTTTGTTTGATTCTGACTACCGGATTCTGAGCGCTGCTTTCAAAAGCAGATTTTTGAAAGCAGCTCGATTATTCAGTCGCTTCTGCGCCTTTCCGGATATAAATCTCAACGCGACGATTTTGGACATTACCGGAAACAGGATCATTGGCGGCCATGGGGCGCGTATATCCGTATCCGACCGGAGTCATGCGGTCTATCGTGATGCCGGCGTGTTCATTCAGCCAGTCGCGCACGGCTTTGGCGCGTCGTTCGGAAAGTTTCATATTATAATCATGCTTGGAAGTTTTGCGTTGGTCGGCATGTCCTTCAATGCGCGCCGTGGCTTTGGCGTCACGTTGCAGAACCTTGCCGATTTTGCCCAAATCACCGAAATATTCCTGGTGAATGACGGCTTTATCGGTGTCAAATTCAATGTGCAACGTAAAGAGAATCAGG
>CAZMFH010000137.1:4673-6864 GCA_964565485.1 uncultured Verrucomicrobiota bacterium
CGAAGGGTCGAGCGGATTTGTGCCGTCTTCGATCACTTCATGGCCGTCAGCTACTCCGCCGCCATCGGTGTCGCGCACAAGCGGATTGGTCTTATGTTTCTGGACTTCGTCGCCATCCGACAAGCCGTCGTAATCCGTGTCGGGATTGAGCGGATCGGTGAAATAAATGCGTGCTTCTTCATAATCGGTCAGACGGTCGCCATCGGTGTCCGGATTCCTTGGATCGGTGCCCAAAACCGCTTCTTCGGCATCGGTCAGGCCGTCGCCATCAGTGTCAATTGCGCCGCCGCCGGCCATGAATTTCTGCGGGACACACGCGCCCCAGCGCCAGTTGACACCCAGACTGGGGGCGAAATTGAATTCCGTGTGTTCCATTGTCAGCATGGTGATGATGTCGGCGCGCACAGCCCATTCGCGATTGAAGTGATAGGCCATGCCGACGCCGCCGCGCAGGTCAACATCGGCGCGGTCGCGGAATTCACGGTCCTTGCTGTAATAACGGAAGCCAAGTCCGCCGATCAGATATGGATCCCAGCGGCGGTTATCGAGCCAGTTCAGGTGAAATAACGCATCGGCGGAAAGGCCGGCCATCCAGCAGTTGTCGCCGTCAAGTCCTTTGCGCGGCACGGGGCGGCCTGTGGAATAATCATAAACATCATTGCGTTTCAAGTAGGGCGCAACATCCAATCCGCCTTCAATGCTCAGAATTTCATTGATGTCATAGCCAAGGCGCAGTGAACCAAAGGCGCTGTTTAAAACGGCTTCGTCGCCTTCGTAACGGATCATGCCGCCCCGCAGGCTGAGATACCAGGGCGGAATTTCATCCGTGTTTTCAGCCTGCCCCATGGCCGAACCAAGCATCAGCAAGCCGAATAACATTGCCGCAAACATATTTCGCCCATAAAGTTTTTTCATTGCAGACTCTTCCTCTCTTTGGCATTAAAATCGTTATTAAAAAAACATTTTGCCTGATGCCGAATTAAATACAATCTGTTTTGCAAATACAAGCAGAAAATTGCGCTTTTTTGCTTGCGTTCCAGTGGCGGCAAAATACACTGCTTTGAACGGGATTTTGGGGAGATAAAATTGTATGCATGCGGATTTTTTGATTGAATCAATTCGCCGGGAACAAGGCGAAAAGCTTTATATCCTGGGGCACTTTTATCAGGCGGACGAAGTGTTGCGCCATGCCGATGCCGCCGGGGATTCCCTCGATTTGTCGCGCCGGGCGGCTTTGGCCAAACGGGCGGATCGAATTGTTTTCTGCGGGGTGCATTTTATGGCCGAATCGGCGGCGCTTCTGGCCGGCGCGCATCAGTCGGTTTATATGCCGGATATAGAGGCCGGCTGTCCGATGGCCGATATGGCGGTTCAAAAAGAGGTTAGAACCGCCTGGACGCAATTACAGACGTTTGGCGCGAACTGGACGCCGATTGTTTATGTCAACAGCTCGGCGGCCATCAAGGCTTTTTGCGGAGAACACGGCGGTGCCACTTGCACTTCAAGCAATGCGGCGGCTGTCTTTCGCGCGTTTTTGGATGCTGGTCGTAAAATTCTTTTTATCCCGGATGAGCATTTGGGAGTTAACACGGCCTGTGCCTTGGGCTTGCCGAAGGATGTTGTGGGCGTTTATGATCCGAGTCTGCCGCTGGGTGGGCTGGCGGAAAATGTGCTGGCGGCGGCGCGGGTGCTTTGCTGGAAAGGGTATTGCCATGTGCATGCGTTTGTCGTCCGCGATATCCTGGATGCGCGCCGCGCATATCCGGATGCCCGTATAATCGTGCATCCGGAAACACCGCATGCCGCCGCATGTCTGGCGGATGAGCGCGGGTCAACTGCGCAAATTATCCGGTTTGTCGAAGCTGCGCCGGATGGCGCCACGGTCATTGTCGGCACGGAAATTAACCTGGTCAAGCGCCTGGCTCGTCAACATCAAGATCGCTTGCAAGTTCTGCCTTTGCGCGCTTCGGCCTGTCGCAATATGGCCTTGACCACGGAGGTGAAATTGCTGCGGCTGCTCGGGGAATGGCCGGAGCGGAATTGTGTGCGTGTGCCGAAGGACCTGTGTGCGTACGCCCGTTCCGCCATGGAGCGGATGCTGCAAATCAAATGATGGACGCCGGTTTTTCATTAAAAACTTCCTATGCGCCGACCGGCGACCAGCCGCAGGCAATTGCGCTTTTGTTTGACG
>CAZMFH010000138.1:0-6858 GCA_964565485.1 uncultured Verrucomicrobiota bacterium
TACCACTTGATCTTCCGTATCCGTGATGACAAGCATATACTGCTTCATGCGGTCGCATCCTGCTCTTGTTTCCGCAATGGGCGCAGGAAGGCGGTGAACCTGAAATGCGCGCGCGCCTGGCCGATCAGAAACAGAGATCTCGTTTAAAAGAGGCTTTGATCACCAGGTTAAATGATTATTATGGTGGCGACAGCGAGCAGGTTGTTGTTGCCAGTGCGCCGGATTTGGAATTGGCCGGGCGTTCATTGGCTGAATTATCGGTTGCCGGCGGACGTTCCGTCCGCCCTGATGATGTGGCGGAAAGGGTAATGGAAATCGTGGAGCGCTTTCCCTCGCAAACTGCGGTTTATTGTGTGTTTCATGGGATGAGCGAGGATGATGTTAAAATGTTTATGCGGCATCCGCGCACTTCCGTGGCGTCGGATGCCTGGACGCCAAAAGACAATGAGTCGCGTCCGCATCCGCGTATGTTCGGTACTTGCCCGCGCGCGCTTGGTTATTATGCGCGCGGGCAGGGGGTGTTTTCCATGGAGGAAGCTGTGCGGCGCATGACAAGTTTGCCGGCTGAGCGTTTGAAATTAAATGACCGTGGTGTTTTGCGCGAGGGCGCCTGGGCCGATATCGTGGTTTTTGATCAGGCCACAATCATTGATCGCGCCACTTTTGAAGATCCGCAGCATTATCCGCTTGGAGTTGAATATGTGCTGGTTAATGGCGTATTGACGCTTGACCATGGCCGGCATACCGGCGCTTTGCCGGGAGTGTTTTTGGCGCTGCCACGAAAATGATTTTTGCGGGCATTGTCCGGGAGTGGCCGGCTGGGAAAATGGCTAATCGGTTGCCAATATAATCACATCGTTAAATCTGATCAAGGTGCGGGTTTGATTTGCGTGGTTGCGGATGTCCATGTCCTTGATCAGCCATGTTTCGCCGATTTTCTTCAGTGTGCGGACGGTCATTGTGCGCTGTGGCATGTCAGATTCCGCATATTCCGCGACTTTGATTAGTATCAACAGTTTTTCCTCAATCCAGAGGCGTATGCGGCGCGGCGCGTGTGGCGGACGGAATTCGATGATGGCGCAATTGCGCCCCATGATGATTTCGCGTCCGACGACTGTGCCGTAATCCCACCAGAGGAAATCCAGCGTCAGATCCTGCCAGCGGACGTCAGCGCCTTCAAGAAAACTCTCCTGATCCGGCATAGGCTTGCGCGTTAGCGGATTGCCGGTTTCATTGATAAAGAGCGCCGGATGTTCCGGCGGACGTGTGATTGTCAGGCGCCTGACAGGTGTGCCGAAATTATCGCGCAAAGTGTAAGCGATCGAAGGCGGTTGCGCGCCCAGATTTAATTGCGCTTCCAGGTAATTTATACGATTAAGTTTGCCGCGCCGTTCGCCGCGGAAAATTTCGCCGTCAATCCGGAGCGGTGTTTGTGGAAGGTTGGCGCGTGTGCCGGCAAGCAGATCTGCCGCAGACGGGAGCGCCTCCTGGGCGCGCAAGGTTTTGAATGCCAGCAGAAGCGCCGCAATTGCAACTATATGTCGCACACAAGGCATAATGAGTTCGGAACACAGGGTGAAAGATCAATCATTTGGCGGCTGGTCGGTCCACGATCACAAAAACAATGGTCGCTGTGGCCACGATATGCTCCCCGACAAAAATATTGCCGTATGCCTTGCCGATCCGTGAGCGCGCCCCGGAATGCTTGATATCAATCAGGAGACGGTCGCCGGGCCGGACCGGACGCCGGAAACGCGCGGCATCAACTGAAGCGAAAAAGCCAAGCTTGCCTTTATGCTCCGGTTTTTCGAGAATAAAGGCGGCGCCCACCTGAGCCATTGCTTCCACAAGCAATGTGCCGGGCACAATGGGATAGCCGGGGAAGTGGCCATTAAAAAAAGGCTCATTGCCGGTGACGTTTTTGAGTCCGATAACACGGCTTTCGTTTTTGCAGAAAATTGCGTCCACCATGATGAAGGGATAGCGATGGGGGATGATGGACATGATGCGATTAATGTCGTTGATCGGAGTGGTCGGCAAAGGCAGGTCGCTTTCATGGAGCGCCGGAGCGAATTCCGTGACGCGCAGGCGATCGGATGCGTTGGGGCTTAAGCCGATCGTGAATTCCGCCTGACAGACCGGATGGTCGTGCACCACGGCGGCAGCCTTGAATTTTGCGAGGCCATTCCGGAAACGCAGGAGCTCCACATTGGTAATCAGAAGGTCGCCAGGCAAAACCGGTTTACGGAATTTAACCCGGCTCAGCGCCAGCAAAAAAGCCAGTTCGGCTTCAATCTTTAAATAATGCCGCAAGGCGATGCCTGCGGTTTGCACCATGGCTTCGAGGATTAACACACCCGGCATAACCGGGCTGCCGGGAAAGTGTCCCTGGAAGTAGGGCTCATTGATAGTTACCGCTTTCAGTCCCATGGCGCGTTGTTCGTCCGGCAGCAATTGAACGCGATCAAGCATAAGCAGCGGATAACGTTGCGGCAACATTTTGTGCAAGCGATCGCAATCAATCAATATGTTTGAGTTGCTCATGATCTGTTCTCTCCAATCCGGCTTGGCCGGTTGATATTTTACGGTTGCATCAGCAAGCGTTTGTCCTTGACCGCCTGCATTCTGATACGCGCTTCTTCGCACACGGTTCGGTCAGGATCCGATGCTGCAATATGCGCCAGGGTTTCATGGTCGGTAACGCGGCGGACGGCCGCTTTGCGTACCGAGGGATCGCTGTCTTCCAGGGCGATGAGTTGAATAATCTTTTGCTGCAAGACCTGGTCCAGGGCAGCTTTGCGCACGGATACGGATGGGTCATTCCGGGCGATATCGCTCAAAATCTGCTGATTGGATATTTTCGTGACGGCAATCACGCGCACATTGGGGTTGGAACTGCGCGCAAGTTCTTCGAGAAGAAGGTCATCGGTGATGCGCGGCATGGCGGCTTCACGAACGGAACGATGTGAATCGTTCAAAGCAACTTCCATGAGTATGTTTTGATCAACTATGCGCGCCGCCGCAGCCGCGCGCGCCTCCTGGCGTACATCTTTTTTCACCAGTTCTTCCAGAACAGCCTGGTCGGTCAGACGGGCAATGGCGGTCAGTCGTACGGCGAGTTCGCGGTCGTAGCGGGCAATCAGGGCGGTAAATCCGGGATCATGAATGCGCTGCGCTGCTGTGGCACGGACAATTGGGTCGTCATCAAACAGAGCCAGTTCCTTGATGACATCCATGTCGGTTAAATTAGGAATGGCCGCCAAACGGACAGTCGCGTCTGGGTCTGCGAGCGCAATGTTACTCGCGGCATCGCCTTGCAATCTGCCGACAGCTGTCGCGCGTACTGCCGGATCAACATCGCCTTCGGCGATGTTGGCTAAGAGCATTTCCGCCCGTTGCTCAATTCTTTCCGCCGCAGTGCGGCGCACGAGTGGATCTGTGTCCGTCAGCGCGCGTTCGGCAAGCAGTTGCTGGTTATCGCTTTTGCGCACGGCCAGGTATCGGATCATAGGATCATGATCTGTGCGCGCAAGGCGTTCCAGAATGGCCGGTTTGGTAATCCGATCCACAGCGCTTTTCCGCACATCGCGATCGCTGTCGTTGGCGGCGACATCCGCAATGATGCTTTGGTTGCGGATCCCGCGCAGGGCGGAACGGCGCACGAGCGGGTCAGAACTGGTTTTGACGATTTCAATCAGTAGTTTTTGACTGACAATGCGGCTGGCGGCGGAAATGCGCGCGAATGATTCGGAATTGCGCAAGGCAATATTGAACAGCAAGGCATCATCCTTGATGCGTTCGATGGCGGCCTTGCGGATCATGGCTTCATCATTGCTCATGGCAATTTCAACCATCGTGGCCGGAGAGCGTATTTTTTCCAAAGCGGCCAGGCGCGCCAGCGGTTCGCTGTTGGTCATGGCAATGCGGACCAGCATGGTTTGATCGTTGATGCGCGTAATGGCTGCCTCGCGCACCGCACAGACGGAATCGGTTTCGGCAATTTCAAGCAAAGCATCCGCATCGCGCACCAGGCGCGCGGCGTGGGCGCGCACCTCGGCATCCGGGTCGGTCGCAGCGATTTGACGGATGCGCTTTTGGTCGCGGGTTGTGATGCTGATACGGCGGTCCTGTTCGCCGGTTATGATGTCGCCCACCACGCGCACACCATCGGCGTTGCGCAGAACCGGCGCGCATCCGGACAGCAATGCTGTAATTAAAATGATCGGCAGAAACACCTGCGCAGAACGTAAAAATAGAAATTTCATGGTTGGGGATGTTGCCGTTTGCATGTTGCCGTTTTTTGATAGAGCATCAGTTTGGCCGCCAAGCGCGCCGCAATATATTCATTGGTCGTTATTCCGGGCACCGGTGTCAGTTCCACAATGTCGGCGGCAATGATCCGGCGCGCCGCGCATACCCTTCGCAGCAACCCGGTCAGCTCACGCCACATCAGTCCGCCCGGTTCAGGTGTGCCTGTACCGGGAATGACAGCCGGGTCCAGGCAATCCACATCTACGGTAATATAAACATTTTTGCCCAATTGCGCAACAATATCATCCATCCATGCTGTCTTGGGCGCGACGGCAATATCATGCGCCCAAATTACCGGAATACGTCGTGTCTTGACAAGTTCGTATTCCTCACGGCAAAGACTGCGGATGCCGACCGAGACAATCGGTACTCCCAATTCGTCAAGAATTCTGCGCATCACGCAGGCGTGCGAGAATGTTGATGATTTGTATTTTTTTCTCAAATCAAGGTGGGCATCCAGATGCAGAACGCACAGGTCGTTTGCAATGATTTTTTGGGCTGCGGCCACAAGTGGCATGGTTATGCTGTGTTCGCCCCCGAAAGTCATTAAAAAACGGCCGGCTTCCAAGACCTTGCGCGCGGCGCATTCGATTAATGTAAACACATGTCTGGTTGTTCCGGTTCGGCATGGGATGGCCGGCAACGTTTGAACGTCAAGATCGAGCGGAACTTTAAGTTCTTCATCAAATAATTCGAGTTGCACGCTGGCTTTGAGAATGGCGGAGGGGGCGCGCGCAGTGCCGCGCCCGAAGCTTACCGAACGCTCATAGGGCACAGGCAGTACCGCATAGGGCGCATTGGGATTGCGCGTCGCGGCGCGATTATACTCAAGAAAATGCGGCATGCGTAATTGCTGTATGGTTTGCGGAATGAATGTTTTTCGTTAGCTTTCAAAATAGGTGTAGCCGCGCATGCCGTCTTCATAGGCCGACATGATTTCGCGCCGTTCTACCGCAGTGATGCGCCCTTCGCGCACGGCGTTTTCGGCGGTCCAGCGCACGGAATCAATCATTTCGCGCGGATCATATTCGACGTATGAGAGCACATCCGCAACTGTGTCGCCGGCGATTTCGTTGGTGTATTCCACCGAGCCTGTTTCGCCAACGCGTACGTGCAGCACATTGGTATCACCCAGCAGATTGTGCAGGTCTCCCAGTGTTTCCTGGTAGGCGCCGACCAAAAAAACACCCAGATAATAATCTTCGCCATGCAGCAGCTCATGCAGCGGCAGTGTTGGTTTAACATCATGCAGATCAATAAAACGATCTATTTTGCCGTCTGAATCGCAGGTGATATCAGCCAGGGTTGCCTGGCGCGTCGGCATTTCCCGCAGACGATGAATTGGCATGATGGGAAAGAGATGGTCTATCGCCCATGAATCAGGCAGGGATTGAAAAACGCTGAAATTGCAGTAATAAAGATCAGCCAAGGCTGTTTTTAAGCCTTGGAGTTCTTCCGGCACATATTTGCGTTCTTTGCTTTCTGAGGCAATCCGGCAGATAATATCCCAAAACAGAGTTTCACCGAGGGCGCGTTCACGCAAGCCAAGCTGACCTAATTTGAAAAGCGAGCGAATCTCATCCCGGTAATAGACGGCATCGTGAAAACATTCCTGCAGGTTTTTGGTGGATAACGATGTGCGGACTTCCTTCAGGTTGTTGAGCATTTCATGGTAATTGGCTGGAACGGAAATTTCATCCGCCTGTAGTTCAAATTTGCCGGTATCCAACACATTGAAAACAAGCACGGAATGATGGGCGACGGTGGCGCGTCCGGACTCATTGACAATGGTTGGATGTGGAATGCCGGCGGCATTTGTGGCGCTCATAATGGCTTCCACCACATCGGCCGCATATTCCTGCTCTGTATAATTGCGGCTGCTGGCAAAGTTGGTATGCGATCCGTCGTAGTCCACAGCCAGTCCGCCGCCGATGTTGAGCAAACCCATTGCGGCGCCTTCGCGCGCCATTTCGACATAAAAACGGCAGGCTTCGCGCAAGGCTGAGCGGATGTTGCGGATATTGGATATCTGCGAGCCGAGGTGGTAGTGCAGCATTTGCAGGCAATCCAGCATGGATTCCTGGCGCAGGCGGTCAATGATGCCAATGATTTGGGTGGGATTGACCCCGAACATGCTGCGGTCTCCGCCGGATCCGTCCCAATGTCCGCCGGCGCGGCTGGCAAGCTTGATGCGTATGCCCAGGCGCGGACGTATGCCCATGCGCGCGGCGCGATTGAGGATCAGCGGCAGTTCATCGGGCATTTCAATAACGAGGATGGTTTGCAAGCCCATTTTCAAGGCATAGAGCGCCAAATCAATGAATTCTTCATCCTCGATAGTAAACTGGTCTAAATCACCGGAAAATTGACCTTCAAGCTTTTTGGTCGACACGTAAGGTTGTTGGCATTTAATTTCACCCTTTTTGGTGCAGCAGTAGTAGCCGAATGTTTGTTGAGTGCCGTTTTTATACTTTTTTGTGTGTTCTTGGGCAGTGATCGTATAGCTGCACTCGCCACACTTCATAATGCCATTTAAGGCAAAATCGT
>CAZMFH010000139.1:0-6853 GCA_964565485.1 uncultured Verrucomicrobiota bacterium
CTTCCGTTAATCTTTACGGATCAGGCCAGTTTCACGCCGATGTCGTCAACATTCATGAAACCCAGGGCGCCATCGCCGAATTTTTATATGCGGACGACATGGATTCGCGCAACAATATTCCCGCCAAAATGACCCTTGGTCTGGGCTGGGAAAAGAAAAAATCCGGCGCGCTCGGCCTGGACATCGCCTGGCACCTGGCCAACAGCTACAACCGGCTTGAGGGCACATTCGAGAACACCAGTGAACCGGCAATTGCCACATACCGCAACAATCCCGTCGTTGATATCAACATCGGCGGTGAATATTATTTGGACGAATTCTGGCTCGTGCGCGGCGGATTTTTCACCAGCAAATCGGCCACACCCGACGTGGAAACAGCATCATCCGATCAAACCCTGCAAGTTGATTTATATGGCATAACCGCCGCAATCGGGCGCGAAACCGATAAAATCTCCATGTCGCTCGGAATAAATTATGTGTTTGGTTCCGGCCACGACATGGGCTATGACTACGACAGCAACGGCAATGTTGTCCAATCCGTGGTCGAGGCCAAGGAAAAACAGCTTTATGTGTTCTTCAGCACCGCTTATATTTTCTAACCGGTTATAAGTCCACCGACATCAGCAAGGCAATATTCAGGCCGTTAAAAAGGGAGTGCATGCAGATCGGGACCCAAAGCGAGCCGGTGTACACATAAGCCAGCGCAAATCCGCTGGCAAGCGTCAGCAGCGGCAGGAAAGACGGCAAATGTAAATGAATCGCCGCAAACAGCGCCGAACTTAAAAAGACACCCGCGCCCAACCCCATCCGGCGCACCAGCGCCGGCAGCAGCACGCCGCGAAAAAAAAGCTCCTCGCTGACCGGCGCCACAACCACAGCCATGCCCAGCAAAAGCAGATTGACTGCCGGAGATTGCTGTTCCAGAAAAAAAAGCACCACATCCTGCATGGTTGCCGGGCAGCCGTAGAACCACATCAAAAGATGCGACAAAAGCGCGGCCAGGAAGAACGACGGCAATACGCCCGCATAGAGAACAAGCCCCTGCCCCAGGCGCCGCAGAAAACCGTGTGCGCGCAAACCGAATGCCGCCGACCAGCTCCAGCCGCGCTGCCGCATGATCAGGCAAAGAATCAAAAGCGCCGCCAAATGAAATGCAACGCTATCCAGAATGGAGATACCCGCATCGGATTCAGCCTCCGGCACAAAACCGGCCAAATCGAGCATCCAGGCAACGCCCAGCATCAGCAGCAAAAGGAGCAACAACCCCAAAACAACCCAGCGCAGGTCATTCCAGCTCCAAGACCGGGCAACAAGCCGACGACAGCGTTGTTCCCACACAAGCGGACGCGCCAGCGCCCGCACAAAAACAAACAAATTCACCGCAACACCGGCAAAGATCAGCAAGCCATAAAGCCCCAGCAAGCCCAGCAACCGCCATGAAACCTGAGCGGGATCAGACCCGGGGAAACCGCCCGGCAAGGCTGCAAACATAAGAAAACCATCCATTACACACCAGGCTCAATGGTCTCCTTGACCACATAAATGGGCTTGCCCTGCGATTCGTGATAAGTGCGGATCTGAATTTCGGCCAGCAACCCCATGCTGACAAACTGAATGCCAAAAAAAACCAGCATGAACGAAGTCATCACCCAGAACGGACGCTTGAGCAGGTCTGCGGCGAAATGCGTGCCGAAAACCAGATAGGAAAGATGCGCCGCGCCCATCCAGAGCAGCATCAAGAGCCCCGGCACCCCCAACATTAGTCCGATGCGCCCGAAAATCTGGATCGGACTGCGGCTGTAGCGCAAAAGGAAAGAAACCGTAAATAAATCAAGAATCACCCGGACAATACGCGCCAGGCCGTATTTGGACTTGCCGAATGTCCGCGCATGATGCCGCACAACAACCTCCTCAACCGTGCCGCCAACCCAACTGGCCAGCGCCGGAATAAAGCGATGCATTTCACCATAAAGCTGGACATTGGCCAAAACCTCCCGACGATAAGCCTTGAGTGTGCATCCAAAATCATGGATCGGCACACCGGTAACACGGCTGATCAACGCATTGGCAAAAATGGAAGGCAGACGACGATGGATGAAAGGATCCTTGCGATCCTTGCGCCAGCCGCTGACAACATCGGCGCCCTGATCAATCCGCTCCATCAAAAGCGGGATATCATCCGGATCATTTTGCAGATCAGCATCCAGCATAATCAACACATCGCCCTTGGCCTGATGAATCCCGGCGCTCATGGCCGCCGTCTGGCCAAAATTGCGCCGCAACCGGATCAAACGCAGATGCGGCAAATCCGCCGCCTGTTTTTTCAGCAAATCCCAGGTGCCGTCACGGCTGCCATCATCCACGAGAATGATTTCATAAGTCCGCCCAAAACGGGACAGCGCAGCATGCAATTTTGCACACAGTTGCGCAACACCCTCGGCTTCGTTGTAAACCGGCACAATAACGGATATTTCCATGGTCGCGCTCCAGATTAACCGAATGATTCAAATCCCGCAAAAGCCATAAGCTATCGTTTTGGCCGGGCAAGCGCAAGAAATTTTACTTGTTCCTGTTCAGACCACAGATATGCTCCGTAACACAAACAGGATAATGTTCCGGTTCTCTCAAACGCTTGACTCCGACGCTCAGACACGCCAAATCCCGCTGGCGTCGCTCCCGGGCCGAATTAATCTCCCTTCCAGCAGGGGAAGCCGGTCCGGAAACAACATCTTCCAGCAAAAATTCCGCGGACGACGGAACGGCTTCCGGCGGCAGAGACCATGCGGCGCCTGTTACCGCATCACGCAACAGAATGCTCCCGGACTTGCTCAAATCTTCTTCCCGCGCACTCAATATATCGGCGACGGCCATGCCCCGATCAGTATAGAAACGCCAAACCTGTTTGCGCCCGGCAAGCAGCGTTTTGCAAGGATCATCCGACAACTTCAGGGCAGCCCGGCTCATCACAAAACCGTAAATCTCACAAAACCGGCGGTTGAGGCAGGCCGTTCAAGGACTGCAAAGATTCCTGCAATTCATCGTCGCTCAATTCCGCATCCACCAGTTTGCCGCTCAAATAACGCTCGTAACCGGTCAAATCCATGAGGCCGTGTCCGGACCAGTTGAGCAGAATGTTGGTTTGCTTGCCTTCCTCGCCGGCGCGTTTGGCTTCCCGAATGGCCGCAGCAATGGCATGCGATGTTTCCGGCGCCGGAATAAAGCCTTCCGTATGCGCCCAGAGCAAAGCTGCGCGATAACATTCAAGCTGGTTGATGGAAGTCGCTTCGATCAAACCTTCGCGCATCACATGGCTGACCAGCGGCGCCATGCCGTGGTAACGCAAGCCGCCGGCATGAATCGGTTTGGGCACAAAACCATGCCCCAAACTATGCATGGCCAAAAGCGGCGTCATCATGGCCACATCGCCCGAATCATACACAAACGGACCGCGTGTCAAAGTCGGGCAGGCGGAAGGCTCAACCGCCACAACACGCACATTGCGGCCGTGAATTTTGTCGCACAAAAACGGAAAAGCTATTCCGGCAAAATTAGAACCGCCGCCCACACAGCCGATCACGACATCCGGGGCGCTCCCCACCATTTCAAATTGCTTGCGGGCTTCCAGTCCGATCACACTTTGGTGCAGAATCACAAAATTCAGGACGCTCCCCAGCGAATAACGGGTATCCTTCGAAGTAACGGCATCCTCGATGGCTTCGCTGATGGCAATCGCCAGGCTGCCGGGAGTGTCGGGTGTTTTCTCCAGAATGGCGCGCCCGGCGCGCGTCTGATTGCTCGGGCTGGCCACACATTCCGCGCCCCAGGTGTTCATCATTATTTTGCGAAAAGGCTTTTGATCGAAACTGATGCGCACCATATAGACCTTGCACACCAGATCAAAAAGCTTGCAGGCAAAAGCCAGCGCACTGCCCCACTGACCGGCGCCGGTCTCTGTCGTCAGGCGCTTGATGCCAAAAGTTTTGTTATAATACGCCTGCGCAATGGCAGTATTGGTTTTGTGGCTGCCGGCCGGCGAAACAGACTCGTTTTTATAATAAATTTTTGCCGGCGTTTTGAGCGCCTGTTCAAGCGCATACGCCCGGCAAAGCGGACTGGGACGATAGAGCAACAGCTTTTCAATCACCGCTTCCGGTATGTCAATCCACCTTTGCGTACTTACTTCCTGCTCAATCAGATTCATGGGAAAGACAGGCGCAAGCGCTTCCGGACCGATCGGTTTGCCGTCTTTATCCACAGGCGGCGGCAGGGGATGCTTGAGATCGGCCTGAATATTATACCACTGGCGCGGCATGTCCTGCTCGTTCAAAATAATCTTAACCTGGCGACTCATATTTTTTGGCCTTTCATTTAGACGACTTGCGTTTCTTCTTTTAAAAAAGTTTGCACAATTTCACGAAAGCGATGCCGACGTTTCAATTCCCGCGATCCGCGCGTGATCTTGCAAAGGCTGATCCCCAGTTCCCCGGCAATTTGGCGCTGGTGCCGTCCGTTTTCCAAGCGGCAGACCAACTGCCAGCGCAATACCAGGCGCGCCAATTCCTTGGGCGTCAGCAGCGCCTCCAGCAAATCGCGCATATCTGCCGGACTCCGCGTGGACGCCAATACTTTTACCAACCCATCCAGAGATGTCGCATCCATTTTCCACCTCGCAACCGTTACTATGCGCAGAAACGAAAACAATAGCCGCCGGACAATGAAATGCAAGTTTTTTTGCAAAGTTGATTTTAAAAACAGCAAGGATGGATCAAAAAAATGATCACCCACGGACAAGCATTTCGTTCACGGCGCTGCCTTTGGCCGGAACAGCGCCCCCTGAAAAAACAGGGATTGACATCAGCATGCCGGCTCTGCATTATGCAAGCATGGAAATTGTATTCGGGACGGCGAGGCGGTTGCATTAAAAAGCGGCGATAAACACAGCAACGGATTCAGGAAAAACCACAAACAGAGGAGCAAGACCATGATCTCCAAGAAAATGTCCAAAGCAATCAACATCCAGATGGTGCGCGAAATGTATTCCGGTTATTTATACATGGCCATGTCGGCCTTCAGTAACAGCCAGGGGCTGAAAGGTTTTGCCAATTGGCTGATGGTGCAATATCACGAAGAGATGTTTCACGCCATGAAAATGTATGAATATCTTCAGCGGCAAGGCTGTGCTGTTGAAATAGGCGCGATTGACGCGCCGCCGGCCAGTTGGAGTTCGCCGTTGAACATGTTTGAAAAAGTCCTCGAACATGAGCAAAAGGTAACGGCCTGGATCAATGAGCTGATGGAAATTGCCGTTGCGGAAAAAGATCATGCCTCCCAAATCTTCCTGCAATGGTATGTTACCGAGCAGGTCGAAGAAGAAGAAAACGATAACGACATCATCGCCCAACTGAAACTGATCAAAGACAATGTGCAGGGACTGCTGATGCTGGACAAGGAACTGGCCGCGCGCATTGCGACTGTCCCGCTTGATTACAGCAAGGGCGTGGAAGCCGCAGTCAAAGCGGCGAGCGCATAATCCGAGATCATCCCTGATTGTGCAATTCAAACACCATCAAAAATCAGCCGGCCATTCCGGACGGCCACGGACGCCGACATGGCAGCGATAGGTTTTGCCGCCAAGAAAAACGCCGTCCTTGCTCATGCCGGTATTTAGATCGGCGGCGCCCTGACAGGCTGATGTAATATAAAGCTGGTCGAGATTTTCGCCGCCAAACATTACACTGGAAGGCTGTTTGGCCGGAACAGGAATTTCAGCCACGATCGCGCCCGTCGGCGAAAACCGACGCACCACACTTGCCCCCCAAAAAGCCTGCCAGATATGCTCTTCCGCATCCAATGTCAGGCCGTCGGGCGAGCCCTGTTCGGGAGCGCCCTGAAAGAAAACGCGCGGATTGGAAATATTCCCGGTTGCAAGGTCATAGTCATAAGCCGTTACACGCTTTTTGCCGGTATTGGTATGAAAAAACGTTTTCTGATCGAGCGAAAAAGTCATGCCGTTACTGCAAGAAACATCCTCCAGAATCCTGACTGGCGTCTTGTTTTTTTCGATCCGGAACAGACAACCGCTCCCGCCGCCGCGCACAACTGTGCCGGCCAGAATTCTGCCGCGCGGATCGGTGGTGATATCGTTAAACATCTCACGCGGCTGCATGGAGATTTCGTGGAGTTTGACAAGCTTGCCGGCTTGCAGCAAATAGACGCTGTTTTCAGCGCATAGCACCGCATCGCCCCGAACAGTGAAAGCAAACCCGCCGACCATGAAAGCCCCGGCCCAGAATACGTTGCTTGCCCCGGACACCGGATCGAATTGCCAGATTTTTTTGTTATATATGTCGGTCCAATATAGTTTTTTCCGGTCAACATGCCACCAAGGCCCCTCGCCTAAATGACAGATTCCATCAAAAATACATTCAACATTATATTTCATTTCTTTATCACCCCAACCCGGCATAGCCGGAACCATAAAGGATTCCGGCTATGCTATGTAATAACTTTTTGATACATCCTTGCGATCTCATTTCCGAAAGATCCACTCCGTTACTGGCACAACCACCCAGCACGGAATAAGATTACTCACCACAGAGACACTGAGACACCGAGTTAAACAAAACGGAGGTTTTCCCAAACCCGTTATCGGCGTTCCGCCGACAACAAGTTTGGCAAAACTGCCTATTATGGGAGTAAGCAAAGAGTATGCATTTTGCCTTGTTTTAAAATTTTCGTTTCGCTGCTTATCGCCTCTACTCTTCTCCCAAAAATACCTTTGCTTGAATTTAGGCCGATCGCGAAGCCGATCGGATTAAATTCAAGCAAACTCATCTGCTCCGTGTCTCCGTGC
>CAZMFH010000140.1:0-6842 GCA_964565485.1 uncultured Verrucomicrobiota bacterium
GAATGATATGACAGCCAGGGCTGCGGCATGCTTGGAAAAGACGGCTCGGCCGGGATGCCTCGCCCCACCTTTGCGGCCAAATTTGTCTTTGGTGGGGCGAGACCTCCGGGCGAGCCGCCGAGCATGACGCGCTTGTGCTTTTTTGGCGCTGGGCGTTTTGCCTGTCGGTTTTGTTCTTGACGGTATGATTTTGATCACGTATCATTTCAAACAATGCAGGATTTGTTTGAGGTGCGGAAGAGGGTGATATGAATAATCCATTGATAATCAACGCCAATGATCTGGAGCGGTTGCAAGCTATGCTTCTTGAAGCCCGGGCGGCGGGCGGCAAAGACACGCGTTATCTTGATGATCTGGATGGGGAGCTTAAACGCGCCAAAACCGTGCCTGCATCAGAAATTCCTCCCGATGTGATCACGATGCATTCGCGTTTGCGTTTGCGCGATCTGGATACCAGGGAAGAGATGGTGTTTAAGCTTGAGTTTCCAGATGCTGTGGCGGTTAATGCCGATGCGGAAAATATTTCCGTGCTTGCGCCGATTGGTACAGCTTTGATTGGCGCCAGGGTTGGCGATACGATCAAGTGGCAGGTGCCGGCCGGTATGCGGCGGATCAAGGTTCTGGAGATCCTGTTCCAGCCTGAAGCCAACGAGCGTCTGGCGCATTAACGGTTGGGGTTTCCCGGTAGGCGGCATTTATATTTGAGATTGACGGAACGGGTCGGTTGTGTGATTTTGATATGTCAATTGCCACTCTGCTGGGAGGAGATGTTTGTCCGGTTCATAAAACCAAAAAAGTTGTTTCAACAAGAGCGGGAATTCCATGAATAGTTCAAAGATCAACGTCATCTTAAGTTATGTGTTTGCGGTTGTCGTTCTGGGAGGATTGGGCGCCGGCGGTTGGTTGCTCTGGGAAATGAAAAAGCAGACTGCGCTACAGGAGGTTTGGTTGCGCGCACAGACTGGTGAACAGCAGGCGGAAGTCAAGAAGCTGAATACCGGCCTGGAAAAAATCTCCGCGCAAGTCGCGGAAGTTGTCCAATCCGGTGAAAGACAGAATGCCGAACTAAAAACGGAATTGACCGCCATTGATAAAAACAATCAGGACCGCAGTTCCGAGCATCTCAAAGCACAGGAGCAATTATCTTCGGTGGCCATGGTGGTTGAGAAGGATGTTAAACAGAATCTGTCCGTGTTGGAGCAGCTTGATCAGGCGTTGACGGCCCAGAAGGATTATTTATCGGATACGCGCGTGGATCTTGGCGTACGGATTGCGGAGGTGGAAAACTGGGTCGAGAATATTGCCAAGATTCAGGCTTATCAGCATCATCAACGCGGTTTGCGGAAATGGGATGAGGGCGATGTTCGCGGGGCGATTGCCGAATTTAATCAGTCGGTTTTGTTGAACAAGGATTCATCCGGCGATTATTATAATATGGCCTTGGGTTATTATCGTCTTGGGCATACCAATCAGGCCTGTGCTTATGCTTATCAAGCCGGTAGCGCTTATTTCAGGAATAAAGATCAGATCCAGGCGCAGCGGATGGTTGAGCTGCTGAAAGTGATGGATGCCAATTCCGATTACATCGCCAAACTGACGGAAGAGTTATCGCCGCCGCGTGAGCCTCAACAGTAAGTATAAAATTTTTTTGTCAGTCCGACCGGGCAGCATTGAATCGGACGGAAGACAATATTATCAAACTGCAAAGCCGCCGTATGGTTCCCGCCGGAAACTTCCGTTTTTCTTCTGACGCTAAACGTTTGCCGTGCTTCAAGTAGCCGCGCCGGTAACGGCATGGATATTCCGGTGACGGAGCGCCACCGCTTCACGGCGGCGACTACATGATGAAGAAGAATTTGATTGGTAAATATTTTCTGAGTTATGAATATGTTGACAAAAGGATGTGTCAAAAAAATATCGCCATTATTGCTCGGCGCTCTGAAGATTGATTTTCCGGTCATGCTTGCGCCCATGGCAGGTTATACTGATCTGGTTATGCGCGCTCTGTCCCGACGCTATGGTTGCGGCATGGCTTTTACGGAAGTAACCAGTGCGGAAGGTTTTTTGCGCGCCTCTGCTCAGACTGGTCATATCCTTGATACGGCGCCCGGCGAGGCGCCTGTGGCGGCGCATTTTTACGGATCCAACCCCGAAATTCTGGCCGAAGCGGCGCGACGTATTGCGGCAAGCGGGCGTTTTCATTCTGTGGACTTGAATTGCGGGTGCCCTGTAGCCAAAATCATGGCCAAAGGCGGCGGCGCGGCTTTGATGAAAAATCCCGCGAAAATAGCGCAAATTGTAAGCGCCATCAAAAAGGCGGTGTCGCTTCCGGTAACCGTCAAAACAAGGCTTGGTCTTGCTCCGGAACGCATGAATATTGGAGAAATCGGCCAGGCTGTCCAGGAGAGCGGCGCGGATGCGATTATTGTGCATGCCCGTTTTGCCAGCGGACGCCATGAAGGTCCTCCCGACTGGGAGGTGTTGGCCAAACTAAAATCGGAGCTTGCGCTGCCCGTCATCGGCAACGGCGGCATTGCTTCGGGCGCGGATGCCTTGCGGATGCTCGCAATTTCCGGTGTGGACGGCATCATGATCGGCAAAGCCGCCGTAGGTAATCCATGGATTTTCAGTGAAATTCGGGCGGCTTTACACGGTCAGGTTTACGAGCAACATGCGTTGAGCGAACACCGGACGGTTGTTGAGCAGCATTTGCGCGCTCTGATTCAATATAAAATGCGGACATTAAAAGCCAGAAGCCGGGTTAGCCGGAGCGCCGAGCTTGAGGCGGTGTTGCATTTCCGTGGGCATCTGGTGGGATATTCGCGCGGATTCAAACGGGCGAACGTCTTGAAACGCAAATTACAGGACATGCGTTCCGTGGAGGATGTCATGGCGGCTGTGGATGCCTTGCTTTATCCGCGCCTCCAAAATAGATAGAAGAAATTTGACTTTTGAAATCGGCTCTTGGCAATGCCTGTTTGCTCTTCATTGCGCGAGGAAGCGAGTGAATTTACGACGGAATGAAAAACAAGGTTGAATAGCGAGAATGATCATGAAATTTGCCGCACGGTATGGATTGCAGCCTGATCTTTCGTTTGAAGAAAATCTCAAGCGCACACGCAAGGCCGGCTATGATGGCATTGAGTTGTCAATGGCCGGCTTTTTTGCGGAGGAGCGTGCCCGTCCGCTAATGGAAAGCGAGATGGATGTTTTGCTGGAAGGCGCGCGGCGCTGCGGTAATATGTCGCGCAAGGCCGGATTGGAAGTGATTGGTTTTCTGCCGGCATATTTTGCTTTAAGCTATTTTGAGGCGCCGGTTTTCGAGAATTATTATCGCTTGGCGCAGGCGCTTGGTTCGCCTTCCATCAGGGTTTTCGGCATGCTTTATGATCGCAAACAAGGGTATCGTGCGCTTTTGCAAAAGACACGGGCGATGCTCAAAATATTGCTTGGTTACGGCGAACATTACGGTGTGCGCAGTCTGTTGGAACTGCATCATGGAAGCATGAATGAGAGTTGTTCCGGGGCTTATTTGATCATGCAGGAGTTTGATCCGAAGTTGATTGGCGTGATTCATGATCCGCAGAATATGGTTATTTCCGGGCGGGAGAATTGGCGGATGGGGCTTGAAATCCTTGGTGATTATCTGGCTTATGTGCATTGGAAAGATTCGGTTTTTGCGCGCAACGCGCAAGGCGTTTGGAATTTTAAACTTGTGCATCCAGGCGAGGGCTTGGTCAACTGGCCGCAATTTGTCCGTGCGCTTCAGGAAACCGGCTTCAACGGTTATCTTTGCAATGAAAATCTGATGGATAAGACCAGGATGGCATCAGAAGAGTATCTGGAAGCTGAGCTGGCATATCTGAAAAGCCTTGTGTCTGGTTGTCAATTAACTTAATTTCAAGCAGGCCTTAATCAATCAAATCCTGCTCAAGGCACGCAGCATTTGATTGCAAATTTTATCCGCGCCGCCAATCCGAGCCCAGCGCAAGGTCGGCGTAAAACGAGGCGGCGCGCGCGATTTGTTGTGCGGCAGGCTCGGCGGAGTTTTTTAATAAATCGCGCAGCAGCTCGATTTGCACAATCATGGTTTGGCTGATCTGCCGGTCAATTTGGATGACGGGTGTCAGGCGCGCCTCTTGAACGAATGTTTTCGGCTGTCCGTTGATTTGGCCTTTGGCGATGGTCAGGTTGGCCACCAGACTGAGCGCCGAATAAGGCGCTTTAAGCAGGGCTGCCAGATTGCCGAGGTTGTAAAAAATCGGAATCTGGCGCTCGACATCGCGCCTGGGGCGATACCATTCCATCGGTTGAATAACATGCGCGTGATGTCCGATGATGATGTCTGCGCCTTTTTCCGCCAGTTCATGCGCTGTTTGGACTTGTGCCTGACGCGGATAAAATTCCCATTCGCATCCCCAATGCAGATAGGCAATGACGATATCGCAGCCCTGATTGCGGCACCAGTCCATTTGTTTTTCCAATAAAGAGAGATCAATGGAAGTGTTTTTTTGATGAAACCGCACAATGTTGACCGCATATTCGGCGCCGTTCGGCAGGGCGCGGTTATTGATGCCCCAGGTTGCTGCGACCAGTCCGAGCTTGATTCCGTTTTTTTCGAGAATCAGGCCTTTGTCCTGATCGGCGCGGCTGCGATTGGTTCCCACATAACGAAAGCCCTCTGATTCCAGACAGGTATGCGTGGTTTCCAATCCTTCCAGACCATGATCCATAATATGGTTGTTGGCTGTTTGAAACACGTTGAAAGATTTGTCCGCATGCCCCTTGATGACATCAAATTGAGCCTTGGACGCATTGATTTTTGGTAAATCCTTGTCGGTTATGGCGGTTTTGATGATTGGGCCGGAAGTCAGGCTGGATTCAAGATTGGCCAGACGTATGTCGGCATCAAAAATCAGGTTGGCGACATTGGTGTAAAATTTTCCGACCGATTGTTCGGTGGCGTCATTGCACATCAAGTCGCCGACCGCCGACATGGTAAACGTTGTTTGCGGTTGGAAATTGGCCGGCAGGAGCGGTTCGACAGGTTGCCGATGTTCAGCGAAAAATTTTTCCAGTTGGCTGCCTTTTTCGGCGCGCACAATAGGGCGGCCGGCGGCATAAAACCAATATGCCATTCGCCAAAAAGAACTCAAATTTTCAATATCAATATTGGCCGGATGACGCCAAAACCCGAGAAAGTCGGCCAGCTTGAAAATTATGCGATAAGCCAGATTACGCATCGGCGAATAGGCCATGATGTCGCGTCCGCTATATGGAAAACTCATCTGCGATTCCCTTTGTTGTCAGGTTTTTTGTTCTTCAAAAAGCCGGGCGAGCAGCCATTCGATATCGGCGGCTGTAATGGTTTTTGGATTGGCTTTGGTGGACCAGGCCGTCAGAGTGGCGTTAATCATGGCTTCCCTGGCGATAAGCGGACGTCCGGCAAACGGCGAAGCTATTTGCAGCCGGTTCAGAAGAGTGCGGATTCGCGTGATCGGGTCTTTGCCGAGCGTCTCTCCAATTTGCGCGTATTTGGCGCCGATGGTCGCGCGGTTTAATTCCAGTGCCCATGGCAGGCAAACGCCGCAAACAAGGCCGTGCGGCAGGTGGTAATTGACGCCCAGCGGATGCGCGATGCCGTGCACGACACCGAGCCGCGCAATAGAAAACGCCAGGCCGGCCAGACAACTGCCGGTCAAAACGGAGTCTGCCGCATTCTGGTCGGATGGATTGATAAAAAAACTTTCCAGGCTTTGATTGAGCAGCGTCAGCGCCTGCAAGGCCAACATATCGCTGAGCCAGACGGCATGGCGGCTGATATATGCTTCAAGCGCCTGGGTCAGGGCGTCCATTCCGGCATGAGCTGCCACGGATGGCGGACAGTGTTTCAAGAGCGCGGCATCCAGAATGACCAGGCGCGCCATCATGCTGTCGTGGCGAATGGATGTTTTGCGGCGTGTTTCTAGATTGGTCAAAACCGAATTAACGGTAACTTCCGAGCCGGTTCCGGCCGTAGTCGGCACGGCGGCGAAAGGGATGGCGCTGTTGGGCTCGATTGGCGCGCCTTCATGATATAGGCGCGGCGCCTGAGGCGCCCGGAACAAAGCCGCGCAAGCTTTGGCAAGATCCAGGACGCTGCCCCCGCCGACGCCGGCCACCCATTCGGCGCGGTTTTGGCGCGCATCTTCCAAAAGCCGCTCAAGGTCGGTCAGGGTCGGTTCGCCTCCGGCGTGTTGCCAGGCGCTGACGGAAAGGCCGCGCGGCGCGCTTTGCAGCAGGCGTTCAAGTGTGGCGCCGGTTTTTAATGAACGCCCGTGTACAAGCATGCCGCGGGCTCCGAATGCCGCGCATTCCGGCAGGAGCTTGTCGGCGCATCCCGTTCCAGCCATGATGCGGGTCGGCAGAACCAGTTTGGAGGATAAAATGGATGCCACATCAAAGGGGGCTTGGTTTTTCATTGCGGCTCGATTTGGAGGTTTTAAACGCGTCCTTCCAATTTCAATTGATCGCGATAACCCCATTTTTCATCGGCTTCCAGGGTTAAGGCGGCCGGATAGAGCATACCCCAGTCGCGCCGGCGCAGATAGGAATCAAGTGTTGTGCTCAGGCTTGGCTTAACTGCGCCGGAAAAATATTCCCGCCCCATCACCATGACACGCAAAGATTGCAGGTCTATCAGGTCAGGATGCAGCCAGAGTGTGATTTGTTTGATGTTGCGCGGCTGTATTTCCATGACGTTTTTTGTGCACCGGCAGACTTCCACCGCCGCGCCCGGAATATGTTTGCGCCCCAAACGCAGCTCGAACGCATTCCAGTCGGCTTCGCAATCATCGCGAACA
>CAZMFH010000141.1:0-6780 GCA_964565485.1 uncultured Verrucomicrobiota bacterium
GCCAATGTCATTGCGCGCTGGGGGCGCCCGACGCTGGTGATTTCACATAACAAGACTTTGGCGGCGCAGCTATTTCATGAATTAAAAGAATATTTTCCGGATAATGCCGTCGAGTATTTTGTAAGTTATTACGATTATTATCAGCCGGAAGCTTATATTCCGCAAACGGATACCTATATCGAAAAAGATGCGGCGATCAATGAGGAAATTGAGCGCATGCGTCTTTCGGCCACCAACGCGCTGATGAACCGACGCGATGTGATCATCGTGGCTTCCGTCTCGTGCATCTACGGGCTGGGCTCGCCGGAGGATTACCGGACAATGCTGGTTGAATTGCAGCGCGGCGCTCAGTTTGAACGCGATGAAGTCATGCGCCGCCTGGTGGATATCCAGTATGCGCGCAATGATTATGAGCCGCTGCCGGGCACATTCCGCGCGCGCGGCGATACGCTCGATATATTTCCTTCATATTCAACATCCGGGTTTCGGGTGAGTTTCTTTGGCGATATGATTGAGCGGATTTGCGGGATTGACGCATTGACCGGCAAAATTGCGCTTGAGGTTGAAAAGTTGACTGTGTCCCCGGCCAAACATTTTGTGATGCCTGCCGAGCGCATTGCCTCGGCTTTGCCGCGCATTGGCAAGGAGCTTGCCGCGCGTGTCAGGGAATTGGAGGCCTCCGGCAAACTGCTCGAAGCCCAGCGTCTGCAAATGCGGACCATGTTTGATCTGGAAATGCTGCGTGAAATGGGGTATTGCGCCGGAATAGAAAATTATTCGCGCCATTTGAGCGGACGTAAAGCCGGTGAGCCGCCGGCCACGCTTTTGGATTATATGCCGGGTGAGTTTTTAACCGTGATTGATGAATCGCATGTTGCCCTCCCGCAGGTGCGCGGCATGTTTAACGGCGATCAGGCGCGCAAGCAGGTGCTTGTTGAGCATGGTTTCCGTTTGCCGTCCGCGCGCGACAACCGTCCGCTCAATTTCGGCGAGTTTCTCGCGCGCACCGGGCCTTTGCTGTTCATGTCGGCTACGCCCGGTCCTTATGAGAAGGAAGTTGCGCCGGTTTCCGTGCGGCAGGTTATCCGGCCAACCGGTCTGCTTGATCCGGCAGTTAAATTGCGGCCATTGAAAGGGCAGGTGGATGATGTTATTGAAGAAGTGCGCCGGTGCGCCGAACGTGGCGAAAGAGTGTTGGTAACAACGCTGACCAAGAAAACGGCTGAGGATTTGAGCGATTATCTCAGGGAATTCGGTTTGAAAGTAACTTATTTGCATTCGGATATTGACGCTATTGAGCGGGTGGAGGTTTTGCGCGGTTTGCGCAAGGGCGAGTTTGATTGTCTGATTGGAATTAATCTTCTGCGCGAAGGTTTGGATTTGCCGGAAGTTTCGCTGGTGGCGGTTCTGGATGCCGATAAGGAAGGATTTCTGCGTTCGGAAACTGCTTTGATCCAAACGGCCGGACGCGCGGCGCGCCATGTGTCCGGACAAGTTGTTTTCTATGCCGATGTGATTACCGATTCGATGCGCCGCGCTCTGGCGATTATGGATGAACGGCGCAGCTTGCAGGCTGCTTATAACCTTGAGCATCATATCACGCCACGCGGTATTCAAAAAAATATTCATGCCGGCTTGTCGGTCAAAGAGGCGGCCAAAGAACTGGATCGGCGCATTTTGAAGGGGGCGCCGGAAGCTTTGGATGTTCGGTCGGCCATTGCGGAAATTGAACGGGAAATGCTGGAAGCTGCCGAGGCGCTTGAGTTCGAGCGGGCGGCCGCTTTGCGGGATCAACTGCTTGAACTGAAAGCTGCGGTTCAGCCTGTAGAAACAAGCGCGCCAAACAAACGGAGCAAAGCAAAACACAGGGGTGGGCGGCGTCCGCGTGTTTCCCGTTTTCGGCACTGACGGCAATGATGCGGCGGCATAGGTTAGGGGGGCGCTAAATTGGCAATCATGAAAAAGGCACGGTCAAATTTATCTTTGGTGGGGCGAGACCTCCGGGCGAGCCGCCGAGCATGACGCAGCCTTGGCAAGTATTCAGGGGTGAATCATTCAAGATGTTGGGTTGGGGCGCAATGATTAGTGGCGTAAACTTCCGATGAAAGGAACAGCTATGGACAGAGTTGAATTGTTGAAAAAACTGGCGCTTACCCCGGGTGTTTCCGGGTTTGAACAGGAAATTCGGCAAATAATGCAGGATGAATTGAAGGAACTGGCTCTTTGCCGAACAGACAATTTAGGTTCGGTCGTTTTTGAGTTTCAGGGACAACCAGATCAGCCCAGGATTATGTTTATTGCGCATATGGACGAGGCGGGTTTTATCGTTGCGGATTTGCTCGAAGATGGATTGATCAAGTTTCAAGCTGTGGGAGGTTGGGATCCAGATAATATGTTTTCCGGGAGAGTGGAAATTATCAATGCGGAAAATGATAGAATCCCCGGGTTTTTATCGGCTGGTCCGACCGCTTTTCAGAAAAATCCGCCCAAAAAACCGTTTATTGACAATCTGTATATTGATATTGGAGCAACTTCACGGCAGGAACTTGTGGAAATCTATAGAATTCAAATTGGCGATCAAATAGCGATGGCTGGAACCTGTTATTATAACGAAAACAGCCGCAGAATGCTTGGGAAATCATTTGACGACCGAGCTGGTTTGGCGGCTTTGATCGAATTTGGCAAAAAAATGCCGACTATCAAACATAACAACACCGTTTATTGCGTTGGAAGCGCGCAGGAGGCTATTGGTTTGCGCGGGGCAAAAACTATTGCGCAATATACTGACGCGGATTTATGCTTTGTTGTGGAAGGCGCTCCGGCTGATGATATGCCTGGGGTTTCCGCGCATCCGCAAATTTGTCTTGGCAAAGGCGCGCATGTGCGCCTTTATGATCCTTCATTGGTTGTCAAAAAGGAGCTCAAAGAATTTGTGCTGCGGATTGCTAAAGATCATAATATTAAAATTCAGCCTGGCATTCGCAAGACGGGGGCGACTGATGGCAGCGAAATTTATTTGGCGAACCATGGTGTGCCGTCCATTGTCTTGGCGGTTCCGGTTAGAAACATAGATCGCCATAGTTGTTGCGGTTCAATCGTCAGCATGGATGACATTGGCGAGCTGATCAAGTTGTTGGTGAAAATCGCTGAAAATTTGGATCGGGACACGCTGAAGAAAATTCTATGATTTGAGCGATTTTGATTCAGACGCTATCCGCTTTACGCTTAACACGCTTCGTGGCCTTGTGCCGGGTTGGGTTCAGGGAAGCCGGAAGTGTTTGAGGCGGAATTTGCGGGGCGATATTCCGAAGGTTTTGCGGAACAACCTGTAAAAATAAGATAAATTTTCAAAGCCGCAATCGAGCGCAATGGTCTGGATTTCTTCCGATGTATTGATCAGTTGTCCGGCGGCATGTTCCAGCCGCGCTTGATTGACGATGGTTGATGGCGTCAATCCGGTATGCTTTTTCAAGGTGCGCGCCAGATGCGCGCGCGAACGTCCGCAAAGCTTTGCCAGCGCAGCAATGCCGTCGGCCATGTTTTCCGGTTGTTGCAATTCATGGCAGGCATTTTGCAGCCAGGTTGGACAGGCGCGCAACGGATCGGTTTGGCGCTGACGGATGGAGTAGGTCAGGTTCAAAAGAAAACGGTCAAGCAAAAGGCGATCGCGTTCGGTTTTCAACAGTTCCCCAATGGCTGCTTCCAGCCATTGCAGCTCCGCGTCCCGCAAATTGACGCTGGGCGGTATCTTTTCCGTGGTATGCCATAAATGCGCCATATCGTGGTAACGCCGGCATAAGTCACGCAACACTTTTTGCGGAAAGGCCACGTTGTGCAGGATGAATTCCGAGCAGTCTCCGTAAAAACAATGTGTGTCGCGTATGGGCCGGATAACGCACAGTTCGCCGGCATGCATCACGCGTTTTTCGCCGTTGATCAGGTGCGTGCCTTGGCCGCGCACGATCCAGAATACTTCCGCAAAATCATGCCTGTGCAGTGGCGTTTTGTCTTGCAGGCGAATGCAGGCGCGACTTAGGCATAATATCTGGTTGTTCGGACAACTGTTTTGCCACTTCATTAACATACGTTGCCTGCCTTTCAGGCTGTTCATTGCTGGTTCATATAGTACAAAAAAATAATTACATTGTGCAAGACTTTTCTGAGAGATTATGTTAGCTTTTTTAAATATTTACACGGAGAATTGGAATGAGGTTGCGGACAAAGGCCAACAGGGAAAGGATGAATGAAAATGAAAGTTGTTGTTACCGATGGAAAAGGGCATGTGGAATTGCAGGAGGTTGCCTGTCCGAAGCCGGACGAATATCAATGTCTTTGCAAAATTGAGGCTTGTGCAACCTGCACGGGCACCGATCGCAAGGTGGCCAATGGCCTGATGAAGTGGGGCAAATACCCCGGCATCCTCGGCCATGAAAGTGTCGGCACGGTTGTCGAGCTTGGCCGGAAAGTCAGGCATATTGCTGTTGGCGACAGATATCTGCGTCCGATTGCCGCGTATCCCGGCGCCCAGCTTGGTGGGTTGCATCCGGTTTTGGGCGGTTTTGCCGAATATGGCTTGATCACCGATACCAAAGCCATGTTGGAGGATGATCCGACGGTGAAACCTAATGGCATGTGTCAGTATCAGCAAAAATTGCCGGCTGATCTTTCCATTTCCGCGCCTGAAGCCACGATGTTGATAACATTGAAGGAAATTGCCAGTTATCTTAGAACGCTCGGCATTACGCCTGATTCAAAAGTTGTGATTCTCGGGACTGGGGCTGTCAGCATGTGCATGTGTTTTTTTGCCAAACTGTATGGCGCCAATCCGGTTATAGTGGTTGGCCGGCGTGATGCGCCGATTTTGGATTGCAAAAAAGTTGGCGCGGATTTTGGGGTCAATACCGGCAACGAAGCAATGCTTGAGCGGGTGCGGGAATATACGCAAAATACCGGTGCAGATTTTGTGGTTGACTCCACTGGCGCGGTTGATCTTATACTTGAGTCCGGGCGTCTGTTGGTCAGGGGCGGAACTTTGGCGCCTTATGCCGGGCGGGTTGATAGTAAACCGCTCGTGCTGGATGAAATCAAAGGCCCGGGACGCTGGAATTTTGTACAAGCCGGACCGAGCGAAGCGTTGGCGCATGATTATCTGCTTGCTTTGACGCGCATTCAAGCCGTGCCGCTGAAAAATTTTTATTCGCATGTTTTGCCTTTTGAGGAATTTGAACGCGGATTTCAAATGGTTGTTGACAAGACAGCATCCAAAGTTGTGTTTGTGATGAAGTAAAATTATCGGATGGCCGGCATTATGCAATGTGCTTGTTCATATTGTTTTAATCCAAGCAAGCCAGAAGGTTGCGCCTTGGTTTGTCTGCAAATATAGTGCAAAAAATATCTTTCTCAGTGCAAGATTTTTTGTGGCATTATAGTATGGTTGCCTCGTTGTGTTTGAATTTCATGTTGATTAACGGATAGTTGTTAAGGAGAAAGAGAAAATGTCTAAATTAGCGATTGTCGGCGGGACGCCGTTGCGAACTGGAAATACCCCTGCCTGGCCGCAGGTGGGTGAGGCTGAAATTCAGGCGGCGTTTGAGGTGGTTAAGGATGGGCAAATGGGGCGGATTGGGCGGATGGGCGACAGCGGCAAGAATCGCACCGATGCCTTTCGCGAAGCTTGGAAAAAATATTATCCGGGCAAGGATTATGCCATCCCTTGCGCCAGTTGTTGCGCTGCTTTGGAAATGGCTGTGCGTAATGCCGGAATTGGGCCGGGCGACGAAGTCATCACAACGCCTTCCACCTGGGTCTCGCCGGCGCTGGCGCCTTTGCAGGTTGGCGCGGATGTTGTGTTTGCCGATGTCAGCCCGGATAATTATTGCATAGACCCCAAGGCTGTTGAGGCGGCAATCACAAGCCGGACCAAGGCGATTATTGTTGTGCATATTGGCGGATATTGCTGCCGGATGGATGAAATCATGGCAATTGCGCAGCGGCATGGACTGAAGGTGATTGAGGACTGCGCCCAGGCGCAAGGCTCGAAGTACAAGGGACGTTATGTCGGCACATGGGGCGATTACGGATGTTACAGTTTCGATATGGGTAAATTGATGCCGGCCGGCGAAGGCGGCATGTTTGTCTGCGATGATGCCGCGTTTGGCGCATGGATTTATGGCTCGCTTGGTCATGCCGGCGAACAGATCAATCAAATGAGCCGCGATCGCAATCGGGATGCCTGGAATTATCGGATGACGGAAATCCAGGCTGCGATCCTGTTGGCGCAATTGCCGCGCATGGAAGAGCAGAAGCAGAAGCGCATTTGCAATGCCAACCGTTTGCGCAGGCGATTTGAAGAAATTGAGGGAATCGGCAATATGCCTTTTGAGCCTGAACAGAATTATTATTCGTTCATGTTCAAATACGATAAAAATTTCTTCAAGGGGGTCGGCAAGAAAATTTTTGAAACCGCATTGCGCAAGGAGCTTAATTTCATCTTCTTTTCTTCGCCCGGTAGCCAGTTTCCGGTTTATCGTTCTCCTTATTTCCGGGCCAACGCCAAATATCGTGATTTCGTTTGTCCGGTTGCCGAGCGAGCTTACGAAGAAGAGGGCATGGGGATTGCCGGTCCGGCAACTTTGCTGTGCGAAGAGCGGAATATGGATCTGATTGCCGATGCCATCATCAAGGTTAAAGAGAATGTTGATGAGCTGGTCAAGCTGCAGGCCGAAAAAGCAGGATGAATTTTAACTGAAGAAGAGTCGGAAAGTGAAGATTAGCAATTAG
>CAZMFH010000142.1:0-1286 GCA_964565485.1 uncultured Verrucomicrobiota bacterium
AGGCTTTGACGGAGGGTGGATACAGGATTACAGTGTGGTTGGCGATACAAATCTGGCAGGCTTTAACATGCAACCGACATAATTTCAGGATTGCGGCGCAAGCCGTAATCAAGCAGGCATCGGCGTCCAATCCGGCGCCGGTTAACACTATAACGGGGAAACAATCATGAGCGGACATAGCAAATGGAAAACGATTCAGCATAAAAAAGGCGCGGCGGATGCCAAGCGCGGAAGAATCTTCAGCAAACTGAGCAAGGAATTGACGATTGCCGCGCGCGCCGGCGGCGGTGATCCGAACATGAATCCGGCGCTGCGCACTCTGATCGCCAAGGCCAAAGGCAATAACATGCCGGCTGACAATGTCGAGCGCGCCATCAAAAAAGGCACCGGCGAATTGGATGGCGGACAACTTGACGAAGTTACCTATGAGGGTTATGCCGGCGGCGGCGTGGCGCTGGTGGTCAAGGTTTTGACGGACAACAAAAACCGGGCCGCATCTGAAATCCGCCATATTTTTACCAAATTCGGCAGCAATCTGGCCTCGCAAGGCTCGGTTTCGCGCAACTTCAAACGCAAAGGCCAGATCCTGGTGGATGCCGGTGCCGTGGAAGAAGACAAACTGATGAGCATTGCGCTTGAGGCCGGCGCTGAAGACATGCAAACAGAAGACGGCATGTTTGAAATCATCACCGAACCCGCCGGTTATCAGGGCGTGATTGATGCGCTGGAAAAAGCAGACATCAAAACCAACAGTTCCGAAATCACCATGATCCCCGACACTTACGTGCCGGTGAAAGACAAGGCGCTGGCCGGCGCCATTATTAAATTCATTGAAACGCTTGAGGATAATGACGACGTTCAAAACGTGTATTCCAACATGGATATTGATGAAAGCATCATGAAGGAATTGGAATAACACCGCCACCGCGCCAGGGGCGCGCCGATGCAAATCCTTTCCAAAAACAGCGCGGCGCAATGCTGTATCATGGGAATAGATACGGCATTGCGTTCAACGGGTGTGGGCGTAATCAGCGTCAACGGCACAAGCATGCAGGCAATAGCAGGTGAATTGATCCGCAATCCATCGGCGCGCCCACGTTCGCGTTGTTTGCGCCATATTGACCACGCGCTGGACAAACTGCTGCAACATTACCGGCCGCAGGCCATCGCGATTGAGGGAATTTTCTATTGCCACAATGTCCGAACAGCCGTCGTGCTTGGCGAAGCGCGCGGAGTGGTTATCACAGCCTGCGCGCGCGCCAATATCCCGATTTATGAATATGCCC
>CAZMFH010000142.1:1296-6777 GCA_964565485.1 uncultured Verrucomicrobiota bacterium
GGGCGCCGCCGGCAAGGAACAGGTGGCGCGCATGATCCGCACACTGCTGGGACTGAACAAAAATCCGCAATCGGATGTGGCGGATGCCCTGGCGCTGGCAATCTGCCATGCGCATGCCCGCGGCATCATGGGCACATTGATCTCGGACGCAATTTAAACCTGATCCGTAACGAAAGACGAGGTTAACAATGATAACATTCCTTGAAGGCATTCTGGTTGAAAAATCGCCCACACGCGCGGTCATCAACATCGGCGGCGTAGGTTATGAAGTTATGATCCCGCTTAGCAGTTTTGATCGCCTTGGCCCGCAACAACAAAACTGCCGCCTCTTGATTTTTGATTATGTCCGCGAAGACCAACATGCACTTTTCGGTTTTATCAGCGAGGCGGAACGTAAAATGTTCAGCCTCCTGATGAACGTCAGCGGCATCGGACCCAGACTGGCCTTAAGCGCTTTAAGCAGCTTGTCAGTGCGCGAAATGATCAGCGCCATTGCCGCCGGCGACACCAAGCGACTGAGTTCCATCTCCGGGGTTGGACGCAAACTGGCCGAGCGCATGGTTCTGGAACTGCGCGACAAGATCTCGGATTCACAGGCATTCGAAGCGCTGGCGCCTGCTGTATCAGTTTCCGCCGCCGATCACCACCTGCGCGACGCTGTTCTGGCGCTTATTTCGCTCGGCTATAAACAAGCCGATGCCCAAAAAATGGCTAATGCCGCCATCGCGGAAGGCGAAAGCAATATCGGCGTAGAGGAAATTGTCCGTAAGGCCTTAACACGCTGAGACAAAAGTCAGAACGCCTTTGATGCAAGTTTGGGGTTCCCTGAATACGTGATGGGATTATAAGCTTTTGTATTGGATTTTCCCTGTTCGCCAAAAATCCTCAATTTTGCGAACAACCTCCTGGAACTGATAAAAATCTATCGGCTTGGTGATAAAACAGTCGGCGTGCCTGGCATAAGCCATGCCGACATCAGATTCCGCGCTGGAAATGGTAAGAACGAAGACGGGAATACTCTTTAGCTCCTGATCATTCTTGATTTCAGTCAACACTTCCTGACCGCTCTTGCCGGGCAGGTTAAGATCAAGAAGCACAAGATCCGGGCGCGTTGCATCGGCGTATCCACCCTGACGGCGAAGAAACCGCATGGCCTCAATGCCGTCATTGACCACAAAAAGACGGTTGAGAATGCTGCTCGTCTTAAACGCTTCCTGCGTCAAACGAACATCGCCGGGATTATCATCCACAAGCAAAATATCCGCCAATTTATGCTTTTCTGAATCCGTGCTGGAATTTCCATTAAACATCATAAAGCCAATTTCAAAACTCACGTTTTGAAAGCATTCAGAATAAATTTTTTTATTTAATTCTGCTTGCTGATTACTGTCTACTGAATTCGGCTTTCAATAGCGCAGCATAATTTTGGAACCAAGACCACCCTGCGGGCGAGGTCAGGACACCGCATCACTCATGGATTTGCCAGCGGATTCTTTCTCGGCCTCGGCTTCACATCTGACGGCAGGGATTGTAAAATGGAATGTCGAACCCTGTCCTGGCTGTGATTCCGCCCAAATGCGCCCGCCATGTCCTTCCACAATTTTCTTGCAAACCGCCAATCCAATCCCCGATCCGGAATATTTTCCGATGGGATGGAGACGCTGAAAAACCAGAAACACACGTTCAAGACAAGCCGGATCAATGCCAATCCCGTTATCCTTGAGCGATATCACCCATTCCGATTTCACCCCTGCCTCCAAGCCGGAAGCAGAAGGCTCCAAATCTTTCCGTTCGGCGGAAACGTGAATGCGCGGCGGCAATTCGCCGCGGAATTTTATGTCGTTTTGCAACAAATTCTGAAACAACCGCACAAGCTGCATATAATCGGCCATGACAACCGGCAACTGATCATAGGTGACAAGCGCTTCATTATCCGCGATAGCCACCTGGAGATTGGAAATCGCCTGCCGCAAAGCCGATGTGCAATCCACCATTGCCATTGGATTGCGATCCCTGTTCAATCTGGAATAGAGCAACAAATCGCGGATCATCAACTGCAGACGCTTTGCGCCATCAACCGCAAAACCGATAAACTCATCCGCGTCTGCATCAAACTTGCCCTTATAGCGCCGGGCAAGCAATTGCAGGAAACCAGTGATTACACGCAACGGCTCCTGCAAGTCATGTGAAGCCACATAGGCAAATTGCTCCAACTCCTTATTGGAACGCTCCAATTCACCGGTGCGCTTTTCGACCAAATCTTCAAGACTCTCGCGGTATTTCCGTAATTCTGTTTCGGCCAGCTTGCGTTCGGTAATATCCACGTTCACTTCGGCAAACAACCATGCGCCGTTTTCATCTTGAAACGGAATGGTTGTTACCTGAATGGGACGGTTGCCTTCGCGCGTCAAAACTTCCTCGCCAACAACTCGTTCCTTGGTTTGCCGGGCTTTCTCAACCCCGCAACCGGGACAAATCATGTCGCGCCCCATAAAATATTCGTAACACTTTCGTCCGGTATAATCGCCATAAACCCTGCTCCAGGCGGCATTAACATAAACAACATTAAAATCGGCATCAATGATATCAAGCCCGGTATTGGTCGCGCCCAGAATATACTCAATTTGCTGCTGAAGCATATGAATCCTGGATTCCGCCAATTTACGCTCGGTAACATCGTTAAAAAAACCAAGATTCCAAAACTTGCCCCGCAAGACAATCGGCGTGGAGGAAATATCAGCATAAAACACGGAACCATCCTTGCGTAAACACGGCAAAGCCGATGCCAGAACATGCGCGCCGCTTGTTTGCGCCTCAAATTCCGCCAAGACATGATCAACAGACGACTGGGGATGAATATCCTTGACGCTCAAGCCTAATAATTCCGCCTGAGAATAGCCGAACATCCGGCAAACAGCGGGATTGGCATAACCAAACTGCCGTGATTCAGGATCGGCCATCAAAACACCGGCAGCAATCCGGTCGAATATGGCCAGATATCCTTCTTCTGAACATACAGAGGAATTTTCCCTTGCCATGATACCCCCCACAACTATGCATACTGCATTATTAGTTTAACACGCCATGTTTATCAGTCAAGGCCAAAATGCAGAACCCGAAATGCACAATTAAAGCACAGAAAAAATTTGGCGGGAGCGAGCGAAGGGATTTGAACCCTCGACATCTACCTTGGCAAGGTAGAGCTCTACCACTGAGCTACGCTCGCTGAAAAAGACGCTTTTATTTATGCCAAACCACGCTATGATTGGCAAGATTTTTTTTGGGGATGTTTTTTATGCCAAGCGCCGCTCCAACGAATGCGAATATCGCGCTACTACAAAAAACGCGCGCCTTCTTTCTTCCAAATGGTTTGCTGTCCCAAGCCGCCCGAACAAATCAAAACGAATTTGCCTTCGAGACGCGCCCCCAGCAAACAGAAATGGCCGAAGCGGTCGCCGCCGCGCTTTTACAACAAGAACATCTGACAATTGAAGCCGGAACCGGTGTCGGCAAGACACTGGCCTATCTGATACCGCTCCTCCTTTTTGCCAGGGCACGCAAGCAGCCGGTGGCGGTTTCGACCCAGACGATCACTTTGCAGGAGCAGATTATGGCCAAGGATATCCCGCTCCTGCAACATTGCATGGATTTCGATTTTAAGGTCGTTTTATGCAAGGGACGCGCCAATTACATTTGCCGCAGACGTCTGGAACAAGCACGCAACAGTGAAGGCGATCTTTTCAACAAACGACAAACAAGGGAACTGCAAAGCATAAGACGCTGGGCCGACCAAACCAATGACGGCAGCCTGGCAGACTGGCAGACGGAAGATTTAGCAGACCTAAATCAACAATCCGATGCGCCAGGAAGCCGACCGAACATCTGGCATATGGTTTGTTGCGAGCACGACAATTGTCTGGCGCGCAAATGCCAATATTACCAAAGTTGTTTTTTGATGCAGGCGCGCGCCAGAATGTTCAGCGCCGATTTGCTGATTTACAACCACCATCTTTTCTTTTCCAACCTTGCCCTGAACCAGGAAGGCGCCGGATTCCTGCCGGATTGCGCGGCGCTGGTGCTGGATGAAGCGCATGATCTTGAACAAACCGCCGGAACACATCTGGGACTGCGCCTGACAGAAGGCAACTGCGAATATTGGTTGCGTCTCCTCGCTGCGCCCGGCAACGGCAAGGGCATTTTGACCGCCGCGCCGGACACGGCAACAATCCCGCTTGTCTTGCGCGCACGGACGGCACTGGAATATTTCTTTGCTGAAATCAGAAGCCTGGCGAAACTGGAAGGCAAAACCACGCAATGTATCGTGCGCCGTCCGCCGGCCATATCCAACCAAATCGGCCAACTCCTGACCGAGATTATCAGGCATCTTAAAAACACCATTCCAACGCTCGAAAACCCGGACATGGAAATAGAAATGCAGGCCATGATCAGGCGCGGAACACAGATCCGCGACACGCTGGACATCTTTCTCAAACAAGCGCTTGAAAATCACGTCTATTGGATTGCGCGTGAAGGACAGCGCCGGCTGGCGCTCCATGCCGCGCCAATCGAAGTCGGGCCGATCCTCAAGCAAACACTCTTCGCCACCCACCCTTGCGCCATTTTAACCTCGGCAACGCTGGCCGTGCACTGTGGCAATCCAGCACAGGCAGCAACACCCCTGGGTTATTTCCGGACACGAATCGGAGCGCATCATGCCCGCGAACTGGTAGTCGGTTCGCCATTCAATTACAGCCGCTGCATGCGGGTCTATCTGAGCCCGAACCTGCCGCCTCCCACCCTGATGCAATCATTCATTGCCTCCGCCGCACCCGTGATCCGCCGTCTGACCCAACAAAACAGCGGACGCAGCCTCATTCTCTTTACCAGCGCCGAAATGATGGGCAATATGGCGCGCAAGTTGACCCCGCTTTTCGAGGAAGACAAGATTGTTCCGCTCGTGCAAGGCGCAGGATTGCCGCGCCATATGATGCTGGAACGTTTTCGCAGCGAGGGACGCTGGGTGATTTTCGGACTGGACAGTTTCTGGATGGGCATTGACATCCGCGGCGCAGCACTGAGCAACGTCATCATCACACGTCTGCCCTTTGAAGCGCCTGACGAACCGATAATCCAGGCGCGCGCCGAACTGATTGGCACACGCGGCGGCGATGCCTTTCGGGAATATGCGTTGCCGGAAGCCATTCTCAAATTCCGCCAGGGAATCGGCCGCTTGATTCGCTCCGCCACCGACGAAGGCACAATTGCCATTCTCGATTCGCGGATAACCACCAAATGGTACGGCCGTTTCTTTTTGCAGGCGCTTCCAGAATGCCCGATTCTGACGCTTGATTCGGATATTCCGACAGAATAATCACAAAAAAACATTGCATCCAATTAAAATTCATATATATTGAAAGTCATTCGATTGCGGGGTGGAGCAGCCCGGTAGCTCGTCAGGCTCATAACCTGAAGGTCGTTGGT
>CAZMFH010000143.1:0-6682 GCA_964565485.1 uncultured Verrucomicrobiota bacterium
GAAATCGGTGTAGCATCGGCAATGGCCGCAGCGGCTATTGCCGATGCGCGCGGGCATCAATTCGCCATTCAGGAAAATGCGGCCGAAACCGCGCTGGAACATCATATCGGCCTGACATGCGACCCGGTCAAAGGCTATGTTCAAATCCCATGTATCGAACGCAACGCCATGGGCGCGGCCAAGGCTTATACCGCCTATAACATCGCCTGCGCCGGCATTCCGGAATGGCATGTCGTCGGGCTGGATAAAGCGGTGCAAGCCATGGCCATGACCGGGCGCGACATGCCCTGCCAATACAAGGAAACATCGCGCGGCGGCCTGGCGCGCTGCTGCTGAACGGGCAATTGCAACCACAGGAGCAAACACTGCATGTATGCCGAAGAACGCCGCATAAAGATCATGCAGATTTTGGCGGACGAAAAAACGCTGCACGTCCGGAATCTGGCGCGACTTTTCGCTGTCAGCGGCGCAACCATCCGTTCGGATCTGCGCACGCTTGAACTGGCCGGCAAACTGACCCGCACGCACGGCGGCGCAATCGCGGAACAAGGAACCGGTTTTGAATCGGACATAGCCGGACGTTCCGGAGAACACCTGGCCGAGAAACGTCAAATCGCGCAAATCGCCCTGAAACAGATTGAGGATGGCGACACAATCGCGCTCGACACCGGCACCACCATATTGGAACTGGCGCAGATGCTTTCGCAACGCCGCCGTTTGACGGTTGTAACCAACGATCTTGTCGTTGCCAAAACGCTGGAAACCGCGCCGGACATCCAAATCATCCTGCTGGGCGGCATTGTACGCAAAGGGTTCCATTGCACAATCGGTTCGGAAACAATCAAACAAACCGCCACGGAACAATTATCCGTTGACAAAGCCTTCATGGCCACCAACGGGTTTACGCTTCAAAACGGCGCGACAACACCGGATATCCGGCAAGCCGAAGCAAAAAAACGGCTGATCGCCATGGCGAACAGAATATTTTTGCTTTGTGACTGCAGCAAGCTCGGCAAAGTGGCCTTTGCGCAATTTGCCGCCGCCGGCGACATTGACGTTCTGATCACCAACGAGTTATGCGCCGCAGAACGCCATGCATTTGCGGAACACAGCATCCAGACGCTTGTTGCAGAAAATTGAGCGTCTTTCCGCCGGCGCCTCGGTCAAGCATGATTGCCTGCGGCTGTTCCCATCGGCTTGAGCAACCGATAGCGCGCAAGCGCCCGCACCATCTCCACATCCAGAGTATGGCCGGCTTTATAGGAAACAACCGTCCCGACAAAACGCCCGGCATCAATCAACGCCAGCGCCGCGAGCAGATCCAAGAGCGCCCTGTGCCAGACTGCTTCAAGCGCCTTGTCTCCATGCCGCAAATGCGGTTCATTCATGTAAGCACGCTTGCCGGCCACGAGAATATTGCGCTCCGTGTATCCGAGATTACGGATATCCGCAAAAAGCGCGCCAAGCGTGGCGCAATACAACTTCATGGCCGCCGTCGTGTTGGTGCGCGCCTCCGCGCCGTATTTGAAACGATTGCGATTGAGATTGAAACGAATGCGCTGTTGCCCCATGGCATTTGGAAAATCAACCGCACAATCCATACGCAGCGCATGATCGCCGGGAAGCGCAGGATGCAAGGTCAAAAAACTGCCGTTCGGCCCGCCCATGGTAACGGATTCCCGCACCGTCACATAAACAACGGGATTCTCCTGCGGCTTGAGTCCGGCGGAATCCAAAGCCTCGACCAAATCCATGCTGCCGCGATCAAACAAGGGCGGATCGCCGGAATTGACCTTGACCATTACGCTGTCTATGCCCATGCCAAGGCGCAGCGCGATAATATGCTCCACCATGCGCATGTAATTATGCGGCGAACCGCTGCGCAAAACGATATTGCGGGCGGTTGTCCAGACGTTGTCCACCGCCACCTTGATCGGCAACGCTTCCGGCTGATCAACACGATCAAACCACCAACCGGAAAGCGCCGTCGGCTCAAAAACCAAAGTGCGATTTTCGCGCCGGAAAAATGTGCCCGGCCCGGTAACCTGCACCGGCCTGGCTATGGTCAATTGCCGTGTTGCGGGAGGGTCAATCGGCTCGGCGGTCATATCCCAGTCAACCGCCTGACGCTCCAGTTTTTCATAAGAACGGCAGACATCATCGGTTGCGCCGGCCAGAATCACCCCATAAGAATCAATATTCATCCTGCATCCATCCGGATCAAGCATTTACGCTGACTATGCCCGGATCATAATCACCGGGCGGCTCAAAACCAAGCAAGGTCAGGCAGGTTGACGCCAAACTACTGATGCCAAGTCCGGCGGAAGCGGCCGGCGACAAACACAAACCTGCTTTTCCGCCCGGATCAAAAATATAGCATGGCACCGGATTGAGCGAATGGCTGGTTTTCGCGCGCGGCTTGCCGGTGGCTGGATCGGTTTTGACCAGTCCGGTTTTATCATCATGTTCAAACATGTCATCCGCATTGCCGTGATCGGCCGAAACAACCAACAAACCATCCACAGCCTGCACAGCTTTCAGCAAACGGCCAAGGCATAAATCCACAACTTCAACGCCAATCTGCGTGGCCGAATAAACGCCGGTATGTCCAACCATATCGCCGTTGGGATAATTGAGGCGCATAAAAGGGAACTTATTGGCGCGAATGGCATGCTCAACATAATCGGTTATTTCGGCAGCCTTCATCCAGGGACGCTGCTCGAAAGGAACACGGTCGGACGGAATTTCCACATATTCCTCCAAATCCGCATTAAACTTGCCGGAGCGGTTGCCGTTAAAAAAATAGGTTACATGCCCGAATTTCTGGGTTTCGCTGACAGCCAGTTGGCGCACACCGGCCAGACAAAGAAATTCGCCCATCGTGCGATTGATCGTCGGGGGATTAACCAGAAATTGCCGGGGAATCTTTAAATCTCCGTCATACTGCATCATGCCGGCATACTCGACTTGCGGACGCGGGGCGCGGTCAAATTCCGCAAAGTTTTCGTCCTCAAACGCGCGGCTGATTTCAATGCCGCGGTCGCCCCGGAAGTTAAAATAAATCACGCTGTCGCCACTGGCAATTGCGCCGACCGGTTTGCCGTCCTGCTCGATCACAAAGGGCGGCAAATCCTGATCAATCACGCCGGGACTGGCGCGGCGATGCGCTTCAATTGCCGCGCGCGCCGTTGCAAACCGCGGCGCATTGCCGCGCACATGTGTATCCCAGCCGCGCTTGACCATGGCCCAATCGGCGTTATAACGGTCCATCGTAATTTGCATGCGTCCGCCACCGGAGGCGATCCGGTAATCCACCTTTTGCGCGCGGTTCAATTCCGCCAGAAACGCCTCAAATGGATCAACATATTCGAGCGCCGAAGTTTCCCCCACATCGCGGCCATCAAGCAGAATATGGATCCGCGCCTTGCGGACCCCCTCTTGCGCGGATTGTTTAAGCATGGCTTCAAGATGATCAATGTGGCTGTGCACATTGCCGTCGGAAAAAAGGCCGATAAAATGCAAAGCGCTCTGCTGCGTCAGACAATTGCCGATCAGCTTTCGCCAAACCGCATCGCGAAACATGGCGCCGGAAGCCAGCGCCGCGTTAACCAGTTTGGCGCCCTGGTCAAAAACACGCCCACAACCAATGGCATTATGCCCCACCTCACTGTTGCCCATATCGCCATCGCTCGGCAAACCCACCGCCCGGCCATGCGCTTTGAGCCGACAGAACAAAGCCTGGCGTTCCAGCCAGTCCAAATTCGGTTTGCAGGCCGTGCGCACCGCATCGCCTTCAACATATCGGCCTATGCCAACCCCATCCATGATCACCAACACAAGCGGACCCTTGGGTCCATGCCAGGCCGTTTTTCGCAATGTTTCCATTATTTCCCTTCACACAGGTTTGCAAACGCAAGTCTTCAAATTGGCTCCGAAAGCGCAAATTAACGCAAGTTCAAGCTTGAATCAAGCAGCAATTCGGGGACGTCATTCTCGGCGCAGGACTGTGTCATGTTCGAAAAAGACGGCTCGGCCGGGACGCTTCGCCCCATCATGATAGCCAAATGTGGCTTTGGTGGGGCGAGACCTCCAGGCGAGCCGCCGAGCATGACGCAGACCTGGGTTGCAGGTTGGGTTGCCGCTGAATTGGCTTGCGTTTCAGGGGGAGGGTAAACTATGCTTCTTGCAAGAATGATTGCTGGGGGGGGGAAATCCTTCAGGCGCGCGACTGCTGTGGTCGGGCGCCCGAGTAGTTACCATGCATGTTCGTTTCGTTTCCAGAACACGTGAACTGATCTTCGGAGCGCCAGACCGTTTTTTTTGCGCCACACGGATTTGCGAAGTTATTCCCTGCATTGAACAAACTGTCCGGGCTGTAGCAGAAGAGAGATTGAGCGCTGCCGGCTTTATCGCCTATGAAGCAGCCGGCGCATTTGACAACGCCATGCGCACCCATACGCCCGGAGCGCTGCCGCTGGTCTGGTTTGGATTATACCGCACCCCGCCGCGCTGCATACCCAGAGAGGCAACCACGGCAACCAATATGCCGTACAAGGTCGGGGACTGGTGTCCGCTTGTTTCCTCCCAAAACTATCGGGCAGCCATTGAACGCATTCGCGCATTGATCATAGCCGGCGATGTTTACCAGGTAAACTATACTTTCCCGCTGCAAACATTTTTTCAAGGAGACGCTTTAGCTTGGTTTAATCGCCTGTGTCTTGCCCAGCAAACCGACTACGGCGCCTATATCAACACAGGCGATCATCAATTGCTGTCAATTTCGCCGGAACTGTTCTTTCGGTTCGACGGCACAACCCTGATCACGCGCCCGATGAAAGGCACCGCCCGGCGCGGACGCTGGCCGGAAGAAGACAAACAGATTGCCCAGACACTGGCCGGCAGCGCCAAAGAACGCGCGGAAAACGTCATGATTGTTGATTTGCTCAGGAACGATATGAGCCGGATCAGCGCCCCCAACTCGGTTAGCGCGCGCAGTCTTTTCGACACGGAACGTTATCCCACCGTTTGGCAAATGACCTCTACAATCGAGTCGCGCGCCACCGCCACGGTTGCCGGCATTCTGAGCGCGCTCTTTCCTTCCGGTTCGGTAACCGGCGCACCGAAAATCAGAGCCATGTCCATCATCAAGGAACTTGAACCATATCCGCGCGGCGCCTATTGCGGCGCGGTGGGCTGGTTAACACCTGACGGCCGGAGCGAATTCAACGTCGCCATCCGCACAATCACCATTGCAGCCGCAACCGGCACAGCGCATTATAATGTGGGGGGCGGAATCACCTACGGATCAGATCCGGAAGCCGAATATGGCGAATGTCTGGCCAAGGCCATGGTGCTTACCCAAAACGACGCCGATTTCGAATTGCTGGAATCGCTGCGTCTTGATGAGAATGGGTTTTATTTATTGCCGGAACATCTCCAGCGCCTTTCCGCCAGCGCTGAATATTGCGCCTTCCAGTTCAATCACGCAGAAGCCAGCGCCAAACTACAAGCCGCTGCCGGCAATTTTTGCGCCGGTCAGGCGCAAAAAATCAGATTATACCTGCGGCGCGACGGACGCTTGCGCCTGGATGCACAACCGCTTGTATTGAAAAAATCGCCCTTGCGCGTTGGATTATCCGCCGGGACTGTTAATGAAAATGATTGGCGCCTTTTCCACAAAACCACCAATCGCGCCATTTACGAAGCCGCCCGGGCGGCGCGTCCGGATTGCGACGACGTGCTTCTGCAAAACCGGCGCGGCGAAATAACCGAAAGCACCATCGCCAACATCGTTATTATAAAAAACGGTCGCAAGCTTACCCCCCCCCTGACCTGCGGCCTGCTAAACGGCGTTTTACGTCGGCATTTGCTGCGGCAGGGTGAAATCCAAGAACAAACACTCACCCGCGCCGACTTCAAGCGCGGCATGCGTTTTTACCTGATCAATTCCGTGCGCGGCTGGAGCGAAGCGCAATGGATTGACTAAACCAAAGGCGCGCGGCAGGCAGGATAACTGGATAGACGCAAGATCACGTCTTCTTTGCTCTGACCAAGGCGGCAAGCGCGATGGCCGTTGCTGAAGCAAGCGATTTAACCTCGCCACACATCAGCGCCTTGCGCAAACGCCCTTCCGGCATTAAGACAATCTCCATTTCTTCCAAATCGCCCGAACAAGGTTCGGCAACCCGGCGCGCATGATCCGCAACAAAGAAACATGCCTGCCCACAACCATAATTGCTGTTGGGCGTAAAGACACCCAGCGCTTTCCAATTTTGCGCCACATATCCGGTTTCCTCAAGCAACTCACGTTTGGCCGCCTTTAACGGCGATTCACCGGACGCAATCAATCCGCCGGGAATCGTCAAGCTGACCTTGCGAATGCCATGCTTGTATTGACGCAATAAAATTACCCTGTTTGCACAAGTTTTGACATAAAACACGGCAAATGCCGGTGTTTTGATTTGATAAAAATCGCGCACAATCCGGCCGTCAGGCAATTTTATTTTTTGGGCTGAAACACTGACCCAAGGCTCAGCCGCAAGTAATGTCCGCGTAGCCAGCACCTGCCAGGCGCGTAATTCCTGCGGCTTATTCGTTTGTTTGGCACACATTATTATTCCTTGTCTTTGAACCCCACACCCCAATTTTAAGAATGAGAAGAAAAAGTTAAAATGATCAATTA
>CAZMFH010000144.1:0-6578 GCA_964565485.1 uncultured Verrucomicrobiota bacterium
GTTCCAGCGGGAGGCGGCGCGATACCGCGATGCGGCTCGCGCAACCCTGCGGAAGGACAAGCGCGTGAACATCAGAATGGCCGCACGCGACCTTGTCCGTTTCCAGAAGACGGCTGTTCATGAAGGGTTGCCGTACCAAACGCTGCTATCGAGCGTCTTACATAAATATATCAACGGACGGCTGGTTGAGAAATCAGGATGATGGCAGAACAATCAAAGGATAGGGGTCTTATGATCAAAGCTGGTTTTTATGAAGCCGATATTACGCCGGTTATCGGCATGGAACGTCCGGCCACATATCATAAAATTTATCTGGAAAAGTTTCATGATCGTCTGAAGGTCCGGGCTTGCGTGTTTGATGACGGCCACGAGCGTGTTGCGCTGGTGGGGCTGGATACCTGTGTTGTTGAGCGCGCCACGGTTCTGGCGGCGCGCGCCAAAATCTTTGCCCGCTGCGGCATTAAACCGGCAAACATCCTGATCGCCGCTTCGCATACCCACTATGGCGGACCGTTATGGGGAGCGCATGCCGGAGATTTGGAAAATGCGCCGGAATTGATCAGGAAACTATCGCTTGAGGAAAGCGTTTGCATTGATCCGCTCTATGAGCAATGGGTTATCGGTCAAATCATGACGGCCGTTACGCTGGCGGATGACGCCAAACAAGAGGTTACCCTGTCGTTCGGACGCGGTTTTGATGACAAGGCTGGGGTTAATCGCCGTTTGCGCCTGAAGAGCGGCAAATGCGTAACGCATCCGGGCAAGGGCAATCCGGAAATCCTCGAACCGGGAGGCCCAATTGATCCGGAAGTGGGCGTAATCGGCGTGTGGGATGCCAATGAGCGTCTGCTCGGTTGTATCGCCAACTATGCCTGCCATGCCACCACTTACGGCAATGGCGTTACCGCCGATTGGATTTATTATCTGGAAAAAACGATTCAAGGTTTTTGGGGAGACGCGCGCGTTGTTTTCTTCAATGGCGCTTCCGGCGATATTACGCAGGTTGACAATCAATCGCTGCGCGAATTTGAGAATGGCGAGCGTTGGGCGCGTTATGTCGGCGTCAGGGTGGGGGCGGAAATGTTGAAGGTTTTGGTTACGGCAGAAAAAGGCGCTGATTTTTCAATTCATGCCATAACGGAAACCTTGTTGATTCCCAAACGCCGGCCTTCATCGGAAAGTCTTGAAAAATGCCGGATGATTGTGGAAAACGGGCTGAAAACCGGGGTCAAGAATACCGAATATCATTTTGCCAAAGAACGCCTCATTCTCGCTTATCAGATCGAGCAAAATCCGCTCAAGGAAGTGGAAGTCCAAGCTATTCAAATCGGGCCGGCGGTGATCTTGGCCAATCCTGCCGAGTAGTTTTGGCAATTGGGCTTGGAAATCAAACGGCAATCCAATTTCCCCTTGACTTTGATTGCCGAGCTTGCCAACGGCTGTTGCGGCTATGTTCCGACAGAAGACGCTTTTGATGCAAAACGCGGTGGCGGATATGAAACCGTTTTGACCGCCTGTTCTTGTCTGGAAATAGGCGCCGGTCGTAAGATTATGGAAGCTTGCTTGCGTCTTGCCGGGCGTCTGACGCCGGGTAACATTCCGGAAGGCAAAAGAGTTGAGCCGGCCAAAAAAATCTGGGCTTTTGGCGCTTTAGGTCCGGAATTATCTTAATCCTGAATACTGCTTTCAAAAGCTGACTTTTGAAAGCGACTCAGGGCTATTCCTTTCGCGTACGGTTGCCTATATCGCAGGAGTGGTCAGGCTAAAAAACAAAATTAAAATTTTCTTCATAGCAGTCTTCGGCAATCTGGTCTGTTACGACCAGTTCGCTGTTCAAGATCTGAAGAATGCTTGCCGGAACATAGGGGGTTACTGGGCCATGGGCGGAAAGCCTTGTGATAAAACGCTGGAATTTGCCCGCAATATCGGCGAAACCACACCAGAAACTGACCAATTTTGACCCGGCAAGTTCTTTGGGGCCTATTGTATATGCTTTTGGAGGGTGCGCCGACCAGTCTCCGCTGTCTTTGGAGAGAAAGAGGGAGTTTTGTAAAATAGTTATGGGATGAAGATCCACAAGCCTTGCGCCTGCTTGAAGATAAGCTTTAATGTCATTGCCGAATTCGTCGCCGAGCTGGGGTTCAAAAAACGCAATATGGCCCGACCAGCCTATACCGCCATAGCATACATCCGCCCCTCCTAAATCTTCTATCATTTTGCTGTAATCGTTGATGTTTTTTTCATTGGGGAAATGAATTTGGTGTTCAGGTATTTTCAGCTCTGGTTTGATGCGGTCGAAAAGCATTTTCCACATGGAATATTGAAAACTTAACGGCCATTCTTTCGGCGCTGCCTTTCCGTCTTCATTGGCAAATTCATCCATATTGAATGTATGCACGTGATGGCAGGGAATATTTAATTCATTGATCAAATCCGCCACTTCCGGGTAGAAACACCATGCGGGCAAAATCATTACATATTGCCGTTTTTCTTCCAGGCTCTTTTTTATGCCTCTGACGATATGAAGAACATATTGCAACTTAAAGATTTCTTTGTTCGGGTAACTTCTGATTTTAAAGTTTTTATTAGGATGGTTAAAAAAATCCTTCTTTTTGATTTTAATAACCCTTTCGCATTCTTTCTTGTCTCTGAACGCCAAAAACTTTGCCATTTCAAAATCAAATTTTACGCTCATTTTTCCTCCCTGTTGCAGGATGATGCCTGGATCCGTAATGAGGCTGGAATGCCTACAAATGCGCTTGTCTGTGCGCTGTATCCGCCTGCTAAGCACAGACAGGCAAACTCACCATGGATCGTTATGATTTATGAAGAACAGTTAATTGTTTCTGCAAAAACAATTCCAGCTTTTACTATGTATGTGTATGCGTCTTTATAGGGTATGATCATGCCGAATGTCAATGCATATTTGTAAAAGCGTTTTTGGGTTTTCCTGAGTGATGATGTCTTATTCTGAATTCTTTCAAAAATGGGGTTTGTTTAATTGAAATTCCATCACGGATTGTTTTGTAAACTACGCAAATATGCGGTTGCTTTGCGTGTAGCTTCATCCGGCGGATATTTGTTGCCTTCGTATTCGATGTTGATATAGCCGGAATATCCGGCTGCTTGCATAACTTTGATGCAGGCTGGGTGATCAATAATGCCTTCGCCGATCAGGGCGGCATTGTAACGGCGTCCATCAAGTCCTTCCATGCCTTTGCCGTCTACGGATAAAATCCAATCCTTGAAATGAGCGTGAACTATATGTTCTGCGCAGCGTCGGAATGAAGCGGCCGGTTCTTCGCCGCCAATGGCGGCATTGCCATTGTCATAGGATAGTTTTAAGCCCGGCACTTCGCGAATGGCTTCGAGTATGTCGGAGGAAATAGCGAAAGGACTGTCCGCGCCGGGAAAGTTCTCGATGGTCATGGTTAATCCGGCCTGGCGTGTCAATCCGGCGCATTCCTGGAGTCCGCAGATATAATTGCGGCGGCTGATATCGCGTGGCGCACATTTTTTGCCGGGTGTAATAATCATGATTTTGTCCGTGCCGAGCGCCAACGCAGTCTCAATGCCCGTTTTTATCGAATGTCGCAGCATTTAGAGCGCTTCCTGGAAAAGTATAGCAGATTGTTTTCAGGCCATGTTCATCAAGCAAGCGCCGTGTTTGTTTGGGATCGGTTCCGTAGGTGGTTACCATGTCAATGCCGTCAATGTTCAGTTCCTGGGCAAGGCGGCACATTTTCAATAAAGCTTCCGGTATATTGTTTTTGAATTCTATGTCGCGCGCCAGCGTATAGGACATAACCGATATTTTCATGAATTTTTCCTTAATCAAGCTCCAAGCTTTGTTTTGTCCGAGTCCCAGGCAGTTTTCTTTTGTATGTTATATTGTGGCGGGATGTTGGCAACAAGCAAGCGCAAAGAATTGCTTTTTCGGGTAATTTATTGCTCTGCCTGGATACAGAAATATTTGGCGGAAATCCTTCAGCCCTTGCGCAGCAACACACGCCGTAATTTGTTCCCGATGGCGTTTTGCCGATCAGGGACTGATCCACCATATGCCGGTTGCGCGTGTATAGATGGTTAAATCCAGGATGCCGTCGCCATTATAATCGAGCGGTGCAGCCTGGTATCCATTGCCGCCGATGGATACGGCTTCTTTTCTGTAGCCGCTCCCGGAAAGCCAGATATTCCATTTGCCGGTGGTTTCGCTATACAACGCCGGATCGGTCAAACGGTCGCCATCGTAATCGCCGATAATCGGCAGTGCGCCTGACAATCCCCACCCACGTTGGGTAAGATGGCGATAGCCGTTGCCGGAGAGCCAGAAACGCCAGGCGCCGGAGGCAGGGGAATAGACAGCCGCATCGCATAAACCATCGCCATCATAGTCGCCCTGCGCCGGGATCCATCCCGTTCCACCCCAGCCGTTAACCTGGGTGCGCTTATATCCTATGCTCGAAAGCCAAATGCGCCAAGCGCCGTATTCGGGATGATAGACGGCCGGGTCCAAGCATCCGTCGCCGTCATAATCGCCGGGAATTGGCGTCCATTCCGCTCCACCCCAGCCGGTTGCCTGGAATTTTGCCTGGCCGCTGCCGGATAACCAAAATTGCCAGGCGCCGTTTGTCGCATAGATGGCCATGTCGCTGATGCCGTCGCCGTCATAGTCGCCGGGAACCGGCTGCCAGGCTGGTCCACCGCGGTTGGGATAACGTTTTTCGCGATACGCTTCTGATGACATGAGGATGCGCCATAATCCGCTGGTTGAATCATAAACAGCCGGATCGTCAATGCCGTCGCCATCGTAGTCGGCTGGTAGCGGTGTATTGTTTGTTCCGCCTAGGAGACATTTTAATGGCGCTTGACCGCAGACGATAAAACTGTAATCGCTGTTTGCCGTGTTGCTCAATGCCCGCACACGATAATATTTGATGCCGCCCATGGCGACGGCTCGGTCAATAAAGGATGTTTGTTCGGTTTCGCCAAGTTTGATGGCGGCGCTCATGTCGTCGCTGAAGCTGCCCCAAATTTCATAGCTGGTTGCTCCGGCCACTTTAACCCAGGTTAATTTGATGCCGCCGGGGCTGGTGCCTTGGCTGGCGGTGAGTTGTGCCGGCGCTGAAAGTTTGCGCCAGCCGGAGCCGATGCTGCTCCACCATTCCAGTGTGCTGCCTTTGAAGGCGCGTACGCGGTAATAGTATTGTCGCCCGACGGTTGCTTGCGCGTCGTCATAGTTCGGGTTTATTGTGGAAGCGATGATTTCCGAGTTGCTGAAATCGGAATTTGTGCTGCGACGAATTTCATAGCCTTGCGCGTCCGCAACCGGATTCCAGGTTAAACTCACTTTTTGAATGTATAACCCCGCGCTGGCATTGAGCACAAGATGATAGTCAGTAGCGCTCCAGCCGGAGACAGCGACGCTGAAACTGCCTGTGCAAACAGCATTGAACCCTCTGACCTTGTAGTCATACTCCCGTCCGAACCCGACACTGGTATCACTAAAGTTCAGCGTCTGGGATGTGCCGATGCGGATGTTGTTGCGCCATATTTCATACGCGCTCGCTCCGCTGACGGTGTTCCAACTGACCACCACTTTGCCGGGGTATGTGCCCTGGCTGGCCTGAATTGCGTCTGGCGGCGTTTGGCGACGGTATCCTTCCGTGAAAACACCGGCGATACTCTTTCCTAGCGCATTTTGCGCGCGCACCCAATAATAATAGCGGACACCCGGCGCTGCGCTGGTGTCGTTATATGACAGGCCGGATGATGTGCCGAGATAGGCTGGATTGCCGGCCGAGATGTTGCGCAAAACTTCATATTGGGTAACATCGCCAATTGCCGCATTCCAGCTTACCAAAACCAGGTTGTCATGCGCCGCTTTGCCGGCGCTGATGGTAGTCGGCGGTCTTAGTTTTTTGAAGCCGGTAGCGCTTGGGCTGAATTCGCTGTATAACCCAAGTGTGGTTGTGCGCATCCAGTAGTAATATTTTCGGCCGGGAACAGCGGTGGTGTCATCGAAATATGTTGCGGTGCCTGGTGTTTCACCAACTTTCTGCGCGTTGTTGACGGAGGCGCTCGCTCCGCGCCAGATCTCGATATTCAGCGCTTGAACCTGCGTCCAGCTTACTCTTGCATGGTCGGGGGAAGTGCCCTGCGAGACGGTTATTTCCGCCGCCGGCGCCGGTTGTGGCCACACATAAACGGTAACGGCAACGGTTTGGGTCATGCCGGCGCCCAGATTGGTAGAGATTACCCTGAGTTGGCTTGAATTATTGCCAAGCGAAAGATTGGATGAACCGGCAAAAGAGACGGTATGTGTGTTGACTGTGTTGGACATGATGCCGGAAGTCGGGGTTATTTGCAGCCAGGCGTTGTTGGTGGCAATCGTGTAGTTGAAAACCCGCGCGCCGGAATGGAATATTTCCAAGGTTTGGCTGAGGGCATTGTGGCCGATTACGCATTGGTTGGATATGGATTGAGGCGATGTACTCAATCTGCCCATATGTGTTTGCAGAAGCGGTTCGCCTTGCAGGTTAAGCCCGAATTGCACCCAGCGAAGTGATGTGTTGAAT
>CAZMFH010000145.1:0-6111 GCA_964565485.1 uncultured Verrucomicrobiota bacterium
TATTAATTCGTCATGGACTGTTGCCGTCCAGGGCAATGTCGCAACCGATGGTCCAGCGCGTGCCGGTATTAATGACTTGACCGATCTGGCGCGCCATAATTTTGGGCTGACCATCAAGACGGCAAACAAACTCAAGCAGACGATTATTTTCGAACTGACGCAGAACCAGTCAGACAAAAATTCATCGCGCTGGGAACGCGCATTCCAAATGGAAGCTACCCCGCAGAAAATACATATCCGCGCCAACTCGGAAGAAGCGCTTTTACGCGCATCGTTATACATTACAAACACATGGCGCTTACGCCGTCTGCCAGCGCTGGATTCAGGACGACGCATCATCCGTCCCGCCATTCCCATCCATATCGGCGCTGATTTATGGGGCGGATTCAACACTACACACGCCTGGATTTCAGGCCGAGAAAACGATTCGAATTTCATTGAATTGGCGCGCATGGGCGTCAATGTGGTTCCGATAATGACAAGGCTGGAGGACTACATTGCCGCAGCGCCAAAGGGTTTTCAGCGCTTAATCAATCCGCATGCCGGCAAAAACCTGCATCGGCTGGCGCAATTGGCCGATCGTATGGCCAAACATGACATTCAACTGATGTTGATGGCCTACAATCCACGCCTGGCGCCGGATCATCCCCTGTTCAGCGAAAATCCATCAGCGCGTGGCGCCATGCCACACGGCCGATTCCGCTGCCTCTGCAGCAGCGACAGGCCGACCCGAGAATTTTTGGCCAACGCCTGGGCGGCGATTTTCCAAGCTATCCCGCATTTGGCAGGGATGATGACCATCGTAGGCGGAGAAGCTTTTTATCATTGCTATATGCGCACCGAAGGCGCCAAGGATTGCCCACAATGCAAACGCCGCAACGCTTCGGCAACGGTTGCCGAATTCATCAATGATGTTGCGCGCGCCGTGCGTCGTAAATCCAAGGAAGCTCTCATTGTCTGCTGGCCCTACTCCGGCGGCATCTGGTCGAATGATCGCGACCAAGTCCAGCTCATCCGGCTGCTTGATCCGCAAAACGTCATGTTTTTATCGGAAATTGACCGGGAAGCAGTGGACTGGCGGCAGGCAGGTTATGCCAAAAACATTTGGGACTATTCGCTTAGTTATGTTGCCACCTCCGAACGTTGCCGGAATCAAAGTCAAATGTGCCGCAGCAAACAAATGCCTTTTTGCTGCAAAATCGAATGCAACACTTCCATTGAATGCCTCAATGTGCCATGGCTGCCGGTACTCGAAAACCAGCGCCGGATATGGGAAAATTGCCGACGCCTGCGGCCAGAGGCCGTGATGTCGCGCTGGCTTTTTGATGGCTCATGCAAAGCCCCGCCGGAAGAACTTGGATTTTGGACCATTTGGGGCAAAGACACACATTACGGCAAACTATCGCAAGCATTGAAAGCGATTGCCCAACGTGATTTCGGAGAATCATCAGCTCCTTTTGTTATACGCGCATGGCGTTTTTTTTCAGAAGCCATGCGCCATCATCCTCAATTGGCTTATTATATCGGAACATATTTCATTGGACCATGCCAACCATTGCTTTTGCGGGAGGAAAACATACAACAACTTGATCCGGCTTTTTTTGGTCATTTTTACTGGACACAACAGGAAAACACACACAGCGGCGACAAATCAATGTATGCCGGCCAAAAACCTCTTTTTTACTCACGGCCTGGATGGTCGGCCATTGCCCGGCGCGGATCAAATGCCGGCCAAGATGTTGCGCTTGAAGAATTGCGAACAATGGCGCGCCTTTGGAAACGCGGCGTGCTTGAACTAACCAAAGCCCGTCCGCTTGTGCCGAATTGCTGCCGCGCACGATTCAAGCGCGAATGGATATTGAGCAACTATCTGGCATTAACCTGGCAGAGCGGCGCAAACGTAGAAGATTTTCTGCGCCGGCGTGAAATTCTCCGTAAATTCAGCAAACGCGGCTCGCTAAACTGCGGATATTTAAAAGAAAACCTGCGGGATTTGCGGCAAATGCGCCAAATCGCAATAGAGGAACTGCGGATTGCCCGTGCAGCCCTATCGCTGGTTCGACATGCTGATTATCTGGATACCGCTTTGCGCATGGATATGGGCGTGGCCGCAACCACGACAATGTTGCAGGCCAAAATAAAACAAATATCCCACCTTTTGAAAGTTGAATTTCCGGAACGCGAAAAAGAAATGCGGCAATGGTAGCAGGAGAAAAAATGCAAAACTCCATTTTAATTAAGTTAAGCATCTGTTTCCTCACAACATTTGTGTTTTACGGAAAAGCGCAAGGCGCTTCCGAACCAACATCAATTTGGGAGGCGGTGGATATAATCCCCATGCCCAAAGAAATAAAACCAACCAACAATAACCTCGTTTTAAATCCAGAAAACACATCCATTGTCATCGGACAAGAGCCGCTATTGCAATCACAAATCGGCGCAAATTGGATTAACCAACGCCTGGCGGAATTCGGCAATGCACCTGCCTTGCCGATTATTACCGGCAGCGAATTGCCGGATGGAAAAACCTATATCATCATCGGAACAATATCCGACAACCCATTGATTGCAAAGGCCGCAAAAGACAAGTTTGTGAATGTGGGCGCAAACAATCCCGGCGAACGCGGTTATGAAATCCGGCGTTCAACAGACGGTAAAAAAATATATCTGGCCGGCGCGGATAACATCGGTGCCTTGTATGCCTGCGTAACTTTTGGAGAACTCCTGAAGCAACAAGGCAATAGCATCGCCTGGCAATCCGCCGAAATCCGCGACTGGCCGGACACCATTTACACCTGCATGGGCGACGATCAAGTTGGCGGCACAATAACCCCCGAATTGGCGCGCCTAACCATCCAATTACGCAACACACCGGAACCTTCGGCAAAACTGCGCGAAGAATATTTGAGCGCCATCAAGAAGTTTTATGATTGGCTGCTCCGCCGCAAAATAACCCTTTTGCAATATTGTCACATACATGCCCCCAAAAACTTTAAACCTCAACAAAATTATGACATTATCAGAGAAGGCGCCGAATACGGCAAAGAACGCGGTATCGGCGCATTTTTTCACAGCTTTCACCCATTTGTCGGCTTGCGCAAGGATTATCCCGAATTGGAGGCCGATGCCCTGCCACCCGGCCGTTATCCGGAATGGATCAGAAGCTGGGGGATGGATGATGTCCGCAAACGCACGGCGGAAAACCTGGCCGAATTTATTAAAGCGGTCGGTTACACTGACGTGCAATTTCACGACACCGATACAGGCGGACTCGATAATCCCGCGCAATGGAACGAAAGATCGGAGGCCGACCGCCGACGCTGGGGCGATGATTACGCTGCGGCAACCATCCACAAACACCTCATTTATTACAACGCGATCAAAGCTATTGCGCCAGACACACGGATTTATCTGGTGTTTTACCCCTATATCCTCGAAATCCTCGATCAAGGCATATCGGAAAAATATTTAGCCAAACAATACGGCGGAGACCCTTCGGCTTTTCGAGAAATGGCTCAACGCTACCGTGAAAAATATTCTGAATTCTGGCGGCGGCTGCACGTTGAAATGCCGCCGGATATCGGATTCTGTATGCGCGAAGTCGGCCAGGAAGCTGTTGATGCCTTCCACACACTAATTCCAGGCCGTCCGGTATCTGTCTTTAACGGCTTGGTCTGGCAATCTTATCAATCATTTTTCAGCGAAACACCGCGTTGGTCCGCCTCTTACTGTCATACGCCTCATGATCTCGTTTGGGTGCGTTATGGAGATCAAGTGCTGCCTTTGCAAAGCCTCGCAGTGCGTGAATATACCTGGAACAAAAGAACACCCGGCAACGGCACATTCGGTCAGCCTCCCAAACCAACATGGCAGCGCTGCGATCCGGAAGGCGAAATCTACAATCTCATTCTGCCACGCATTCTCCGCAACATCTTCGGCAGACAAGCCGCTCCGGAGATCATGCAAGCCATCGGACGTAACATCCAGATCAATCAAATTTTCAATCAACTGCGGCGCAGCAACGATGGAATCCTAAAATCCAGCATAGCCATGACCGAGCAAGCGGAACAGGCCAAAGCCGGCGCAACCGCTATTGATAAAATATGGACGCAATATCAGGCCGACCAGAAAAGGATGGGAATGGATGATTATGCTTTTCTGCGTTTGATCTATTTGCGTGAAGTTTTGCATGGCGCAAAATGGATGGCTGCCATCCGCAGCCAACATTTGCTGGCACGCGAACTTGCCATGCAACAAGACCGCCATGGCGCCGAACAAGCGATTAACCGCGGATTGGAATTGACGGCACAAGCTGAACAAGACGGACGCCAACTTCTCCGTGATCGCCCATCGAACAACAATCTCTCTGCCGAAGGACTTGGAAAAGGCACACGCCGTTGGCGCAATTTTATGGCTGACGAAATAGACTGGGCAAAAACGCGCGAACTTTTAATTCAAACATCTTCGGAGATAGAGGAATTATGCGCTGTCGGCGGAGTGCCGCCCGTAATTTTGGAGAAACTAACCAAACCACGCACCGTACGCGCTTTGCGCATTAACGAAACGCTTGCACTTGATGGAAACCTTAGCGAAGATTTCTGGCAACGGGCTTGCCCGATTGAAACTTTTCTGGTGATTGACACAAGCAACCAGATAGCCAGAGCGCATACGCGCGGACGCCTGGTGTATAACGACAAAAACCTCTATCTTGGATTCGAAGCATGGCCTTCCGCCGGAACCGAAGGCGTAACGGACAAAGATGCCGTCGAACTTTTCATTTGCCCGCCAAAATGGAAAAATGATGATGCGCATTTCTTTATTTATCCAACCGGAAAATTGCACCAGCAACGCGGAAGACACAAAAAACAAAATGGATCCACCACATGGGACACAGACAATGAATGGCATAGCAATGAGATTCGCTGCGCCGTCAAACGCGCAACCAATTTCTGGAGCGGTGAACTGATCATTCCTTTTCAGGCGTTGGAAATTGATCCGCCTGACCAGGGTGCGCAACCGTTGCAGATCAATTTGACACGTTCTTGTCCTCTGGCTGAAAGCACGGAATCAAGCTCTATTCTGGCCGCAGGCGCAAAATCATTCCGGGAACACCACAATTTTGCCGCAATGCAATGGGATCCGCCGGAGGCCGGATTTGTTTCTGAAGCTGAAATTAACGTCAGCAATTTAAGATTAGAAACACGAACCCTGCCGCGCACTATTGCAACGGTAGCCGGATTTAACTTGAGCCTGAAAGCCAATCAGGTTTTGCATAATCTAACGATAAAAGCCGAAACCTATAATGCCGCCAAACACCTTGAAACCAGCCAGATAATCGCGCAATGCAATCGCGTGTTTTATGAATGGAGCGCCGACGAACGCCTCGAAGCTGTTTTCGACACAATTTGCGAAACAGGAGCAGTGCATCTGCTGGCAAAATCTGACGAAATGGTTTTTGAGCATTGGATTCGTTTTGGCGGATGGACAGGCAACGAAAAAATCGGCGCAATGTTCGCGCCGGGCATTGCCGGAACCACCGGACTTGCGGGCGCATGCCATTTTCCTGACCGCGTCAAAATTGACGATGAACTCGTTCCTTTGCTTAACGCAACGAGTGGCACGATGGAATTCTGGGTGCAGCCAATTTGGCGGGGTTATTGGCTTGCGCCCTACAGCAAAACCGAAATACGCACCGGCGCACACACATTCCTGCATTATGGCCCCATCCGCAAAAACGAATCAAAAACGGCCAACAATTCGCCTTTGGCCATCTTGCATTCTGACGAAGAGGGCTCGCTCATGGCCGTATTAAGAGCATATCATATCAACACCGGTTATAATGCAATCGCCCGAATCCGCAACTTGCCGGAATGGCAACCAGGGCAATGGCGGCACATCGCGCTTGTCTGGGACGCACAAGCGGAGCAAGGACAAAAAGTACGCCTGTATCTCGATGGAATTAAACGCGCCAATGGTGTCGTTCACCGCCCTGACCGCATGCCGCCGGACGGATCAAATATAATGGAAACAGTGTTTCCTTTTTACATTCAAATCGGAGCTCAGAATAACGGCCTGCAAACAGCCAAGGCGGTAATTGACATTTTGCGTTTG
>CAZMFH010000145.1:6121-6537 GCA_964565485.1 uncultured Verrucomicrobiota bacterium
GTTTGTCGCGATCTGTGCGCTACCGCGAAAATTTCACGCCGCAACACCATGAGCCGGAGCTGGACACACTGACTACGGCACAGTTTGCTTTTAACAACAGCCTTGAAGGACAAGGCATGACCACCAACGGCAAAATTTATTCAATTATGGCCAGCGCCGGAACAATAGCGCAATAGCTTATATGTGTTTATTCCATGCCAACCATATTCGGGAAAAGCAAAATTTTATCCAAAACAATAAATTACCCAAAAAAGCAATTCTTTCTGCTTGCCTTTTTCCGCCTTTTAAAAGCATGATATTGCATATACGGGACATTTCATGTTCGTAAAAGGAAACAGGACAAAATCATGAATAATCAACCATCAACACAAAAGCTCCTGATTGGCTGGGCATCGGCCGACATAACGCCTGATAAG
>CAZMFH010000146.1:0-2270 GCA_964565485.1 uncultured Verrucomicrobiota bacterium
CAGCGCTGATCCAGAACGGAAGTCTGAATGGTGCTTTCATTTTTCTGTGACGAACATTATATTATCCAACACATGTTTTCACCTTTGCCGAACGTTCTTCCAGAAAAAGAAACAGAAAACGTCCCGCCAACCCTTATTTGGCAACCGAATTATGCCGGAGAGCATCAATTGTTCAGACAAATACACTATCCGGCAAAACAGGCAGATGAATCCTCATTTCCGTGCCTTTATAATCCCATACCATCCCGCGTTCACTGCAGAAACTGCTGCTTTTAGAGGTAATTCCAAAAGTTCCGCCGACCACGACGGAGCGTGGAGCTCCACCATGAAAACAACCTTTGATTCGAATCCTTTTAATCCTGTCCATCCTGTCCAACAGTTTTTTTGACCTGGTTCATTTCCGGGTAATACTTTTCCGATAAAATCGTCTGGTGTTCCTCCGCAAATCCACCATTTGTTTAAAAACTGGCGGTAGAATGGCCGGGTTGGACGTTCGGAGTCAAGAAAAAAACGCGAAAAACAGTGGGGGGCGCATTGCTATTCAACAAGATGCAGCGCAAAAGATTTTTTAACATAAAAAGAGCAGCTGTACAGGATTAAACATGATTGTAATCAACGAGACATAGCAGAAATAGTCTGCACCTGTTTGGTGCAGACTGTTTCTACTGTTAATCCATCGCGTTCATCCTGTTATCCTGTCAAAAAATTCTTGACTGCCGGATTTAGGTTTAAATACTTTCTCACAAATTCCTTGCCCAATCCGCTTGTCCTGCTGCCATCTTTTTCAAATTTCCGGCTTGTGGGACAGGGCCTATATATGTTGATGGCGGCTGGCTGGCGACATTTTAGCCTGAATTATGCGCGCGAAACAGACGCGCAACGATTGATCGAAAAATGTCGTGGCGCTTGCCGCCTTTATATGTCTATTTTTTGCGTTCGAGCCGGAGTTCGCTGAGCGTGGCGGCGCCTTCAAAACGTCCGCGGATCTGGAACCGGATGTTTTGCGCGTTGGCCGGTATGTCAAAGGTATGTTTGATTGCCGACCATCCATCCGATTTCGGAGCGGCTGGTTCCTTGACCACAAAGTGTTGAATGGTTTCCAGGCGCGGATGCGGATCGTCTCCCCCGGCCAGTCTGCGTTCGAGCACAATTGCCAGAGCGAGCGAGCCTTTGAATTCGGCGCTTTTGCGGATACGCCCCTGCATGGTGAATTTCATGTTTTGCGCAACGTTGATCAAAGGCGATTCAATGTGCAGCGGCGCCATGCTGTCGGAACGTATCTGCCAGCCTGACGTGTGGTCGGCGTCTGGTTGCCAGGCTGCTTGCTGGGTGTAGCGGTTGCCGAGCTGAATGCGCCAACCCGGCACGGGTTGATTGGCTGGAATCGGTGTTTCGGGAAACATGAGCAGATTGGCGCCGAGCGCCGTTGCGCGCGCATTCAGCTCCGGCATCGGCGCGGACGCGATTTCCATTTCGCGGCGCGCCTGACGCACGCTGATGGCGCCGGCAATAATTATCAGCGCCATCAGCAGCGCGGAAACAAGCATGGCGATTTTCTGCCAGCGCCGAATCCGGCGGCGCAGTCCTTCAATGTAACGCACCTTGATCGTGTCGCGCGCGGCTTGTTCGGCGCGGTCGGGCGGATGGAATGGCACAGTTTCGCGCAGCGGCGCCCTGGTCTTGCGGGGATCAGCGGCAATCAAGGCCATGACGGCAGCGGGGATATCGGTTTTTTGCAGCGCGGCGTAATAGGCATCCAGGTCAAAAGGAATGCGCCGCCAGAAGACGGCGGCTTCCGCGGTATCATAAATGCAATAACTGGCGCGCGGATCGCCATCGCGCGGATGACCGACCGATCCGACGTTGATCATGTAGCGTTTTCCGTTTTCAAGCGCAAAATCCTGCGGTTCGAGCATGTGCGGTGTGCCGCTCGCGCCAAGCACATGGAGGCAGGGGTAATGGGTGTGGCCGATGAAAAGCAGCGGCTCGTTTGTGCTGCGCCAGCTTGCTTCGGTTTCTTGCGCTTCCAGTACATAACGAAAAAGCGCCGGATGGCCGAATTCACCGTGTGCGCAGCGGAATCCCTCCCCGGCAATGGTCATGGGCCATTTGCTTAATTCCTGCACTGCGCGTGCTGCAAGTTGCGCGCCGGTCCATTTGATCAGCGCGCGGGCGGTGTCATTGAAAAATTCGGTGTCAATTTTGCCGCAAATGGCCGCATCGTGGTTGCCCAGCGCAAAATAATCAATCGAGGTCCAGACCGCTTCAAG
>CAZMFH010000146.1:2280-6515 GCA_964565485.1 uncultured Verrucomicrobiota bacterium
CTTGGTCCGTAGCCGACCACGTCACCCAACGAGATGACGCGATCAACCGCCATGCTGCGAATGTCGAGCCAGACCGCTTTCCAAGCCTGCAAATTGGCGTGAATATCTGATACTATCGCTATGCGCATAATCCTGAATCCGTGATGGAGTTTTTGCTAAACGTCGTAACATTTAAGCATTGAATAACTTATGATTTTTTTCGCATATCACCAAAATAGTGCGGCGCAATTTTACAACCAAGCCCACCCTGGGCGTGAGGTCAGGATAATTATCATCCGCTGTGGGTGTAAGCTGACTATTTCCTTGCTTTTTGGGTGTTTCTGTCCGGCGTTATTGCCATGCGCCGCGCGCGGATGAGTCACGCAGCAAATCATAAGCGCGTTCCGGTCCCAGTTGCGAGAGGCGTTCGCCATGCCGTTCGGTTAAGGGCGGGAGCGCGCCGACGGTTGCAAAAAAATCGTTTTTGCGTTGCGTCTCGCCGCCGAATTCCGCTTGCGCCGCCGCGCCGGCATAATCCATTTTTGTCCAGCGCGCCAGAATGGCATGGCCGGTCAGGATACGGGCGCCGCGCATAAATATGGCGTGATAGGGTTGTAAAACTCCGGCGCTTGTTTCATCGGCAAAGGGTTGGCCGTCTTTATTCATCTCTGTGCCAATATTGATTGGAAAGCCCATGCCGTCCGCTGTTTGTATGATTTCATCCAGTTTTTTGAGTTTTAGTGCGCGGACTTTCGGATCGGCGATATTGTGATTGCGGTCCGGGATGATGTTCAGTGCGCAGGCGCCTTTGGCGCGCAGGCATTCCATGAGCGTGGATGCATCAGATTCTCCGGCTGATGTGCCGTCGAGCCATGTTACGGCCGGCAGCGCGCGGCAAGCGAGCGCCCAATTAATAAAAGTTTCGGCGCGTGGGAAAGTCCGTTCTGTTGGCGGCTCATAGCCGATACTGCCTTTTTTGACGAGCGTCGCGCGGATTTTATCCTCCATGCCCGGAATTGAGGCTGACCATTGCGCCGCAGTTTGAGGGTCGGTTTTCATGACGTGTGCCCAGAAAGCGGATTGCGCCGATATGGACGGAAAAACTTTTGCGGCTTTTTGGCGATAGGCGCGGACAATGTGCCGTTCGGTGGGACATTGCGCGGGGCAGAGCGGCATGAGATCAAGGTCGTAATCAATGGCTATTTCCTGCAGGCCGGCATTGATGCGTCGAACCAATGCCATATTGCGTTGCGCGGCCTGATTGCGATACTGGGCAAGTGTGGCTGCCGCGCGCGAGCCGTTGGCAGGCGCGCGCGGGAAGGCGAGCGCCATGATATAGGAAATACCCGGTTCGCCTGGGGAGCTGATTTCAAGATTGGCATATTCGCTCAGAAAAACACGTGTTTCCAGGTTGACTGTTGTGCGCAGACCGAGGGTGCGCCCGGCGGCCAGAAATTCTTCCAGCCCGTCCAGCACGTCAAAATCGCACAAGCCTGCCGCATAAAGGCCGCTTTGCCGCGCTTGCCAAGCGATGTGGCTGGGGGAATAGCCGTATGTGTTGTAAGAAAAAAAAGAATGGATATGCATGTTGATTCGTTCGGATGGCGGCGGCAATTTGGCGTTGGCGGCCAAAGCTTGCAGCGCTTGCAAACGCAGCGCCGGATCAAATGCATCCAGGTTGTTTGATGGTTCGGATGGATTATTGTTGTGCATGTGTTGAATTATGTTGAACCATTGCGCCAGATCAAGCATAATCATTGACATTTACGACAAATTTCCGAATGAAAGGATGTTTTGTTCATGAATGCCTCAATTCAACGCGCGCACGATTGCGCGCTTTCGCTCTTGAAGCCGAGCCGAGCCGATCTGGAGCATGGGCTCGATCTGCACAAAAACTCAATTGTGATTGATTCTTACGGGTTTGGACCGAATATGGCGCCGGATGTTGACCGGATTCTCGCCGCGCGCGCTGAGGGAGCGTCTCCGGCGGAAATTCAAAATATGCGCGAGGATATGAGCATGACCCGTCAGGTGGCCGATGCCGCCGAGCAGCTTGAATTTAAAGCGGCCTGGGATGCTTCGGGTGTTACCTGCACTTTTCGTAATGCGGGCGAGGAGGGGCAGAGTCCGCTGAAATTGATCAAACGCCTGGCGCATTTTGTTTATGTGTGCGATTTTCTGCGCGATTTTACGCCCAAAGCTGTAACGCCTGATGATATTCCGTTGGCCAAGCAGGCGGGGCGGCATTGTTATTATCTGACCTGCAATGGTGTGCCGCTGGCCGAAAATTGGCTGACGGTTGAGGAGGAATTGACGTATCTGTCTGTCTTTTATCAATTGGGATGTCGGATGATGCACCTCACCTATAACCGACGCAATATGCTCGGTGATGGTTGCGCCGAAACTGCCAATGGCGGCTTGAGCGATCTGGGGCGCCGTGTGATTGCGGAAATGAATCGGCTTGGTTTAATTGTGGATGTGGCGCACTCCGGTTGGCGCACCAGTCTGGAAGCGGCGCAGATCTCCGCCGCGCCGATTGTCGCCAGCCATACTGTCTGTGACGCTGTGCATCATTGCTGCCGCGCCAAACCGGATGATGTCATTCGCACAATTGCCGATGGCGGGGGGTTGATCGGTATTTGCGGGATTCCAGGTTTTCTCGGCGGAACGGGTACGATTACGGCGCTGATTGACCATGTGATGCATGTTGTCAAAACTTTTGGCGCGGATTATGTGGCGATTGGCACGGATACGAATTATGCTTCCGCGACGTCTCTGGCCGATCCAAACTGGATGAGCGTTTTGCCGCGCGCCCGCCCAAGGTTTGAATCTTTCTGGCCGCCGGATGATCCGGACCGCTTGAAATGTTTTCAGGAGCCGCATCAGAAACTGAGCTTGAATTGGGTCAACTGGCCGATGTTTACGGTTGGTCTGGTGCAGCGTGGTCTTGCGGATGATGATATTCAAAAAATTATCGGCGGCAATGTGCTGCGTGTTGCCCGCGCCGTGCATGCCCAAAAGGCTTAACCTGCATGGTCAGCGCTAAGGCATTATCCGGCAAGTTGAGCTGGCGATTTGTGTCGGACTGGGATGGTGATAAAAATGTTGATCGAAAAAGTCAAGGTTCTTGGTCAGCGTCGGGTGCAGGGTGATTATCGGCTGCTGGTCTTGCGGTCGCATGCAATTGCGCCAAAGGTTGCGCCGGGACAGTTTGTGCATTTGCGCATTCCGAATTTTGATGAAGCGGCCTTGCGGCGTCCGTTCAGTGTCTTTGATGCGCGGTCCGGGCAGTTGGAGCTTCTGTATAAGTCGGTGGGACGTGGCACGCGCGCCATGCAGATTTTGCGCGCTGGCGATAGGATTAGTCTTTTGGGGCCTTTGGGCAAAGGATTCCCCGTTCCCAAACAGGGGGTTGTGCCAGTTCTGGTTGCGGGTGGTTACGGTATGGCCGCTCTTTACCTGTTGGCGCGCAGTTCGCCGGCGCGCGGCCTGGTCTTTGTCGGTGGCGGCGGATCCGCCGATATTCTTTGCGTCAATCGGTTCCGGGCTTTGGGTTGGCGGGTGCTGATAGCTACAGAAGATGGATCGCGCGGCGCAAAAGGATTGGCGACTGATATTCTTGATAATTGGCTGCGTGTCGCGCGCGCGCGCAAGCTTGAGTTTTTTGCCTGTGGGCCGCGCGGGCTTTTGCGGGCTGTTGCGCAGAGAGCTGTTGCCGGCGGTTGGCCGGGGTGGGTTTCGCTTGACCGGCATATGGGGTGTGGACTTGGCGCATGTCTGGCTTGTGTGCAAAAAGTCAAAAAAAATCCCCCCCGGCATACCGGAGCGTCGGACGAACAAGCATGCGCCGATCCGGAATGGGAATGGGCGCGTGTTTGCACGGAAGGGCCGGTTTTTGATTGCCGCAATATTGTCTGGGAGGATGATGAATAAACGGAATATTGATCTTTCCGTGAGGATTGGCGCCATGACCATGCGCAATCCGGTGATGACCGCGTCCGGAACTTTCGGTTATGGCGAGGAATACGGACGCCTTTTCAAGTTGAATCGGCTGGGCGCCGTTGTCGTCAAGGGTATCAGTCTTAATCCGGCTTCCGGCAATCCGCCGCCGCGCCTGGTTGAAGTGCCGGGCGGACTTATAAATGCAATCGGATTGCAGAATCCCGGCGTGGAAGTTTTTATCCGCGATTATCTTCCGTTTCTGCGCAAACAGAATGTGCCGGTGCTTGTCAATATCTGGGGGCGTACGGTTGAGG
>CAZMFH010000147.1:0-6452 GCA_964565485.1 uncultured Verrucomicrobiota bacterium
GCAATTGCCATAATCCGGCAGCTTTTACGGCCGGCGGTTTCCAGCAAACGTTGCATATGCCGGCGACCGATTTCCGACCACCACCCGTTTTCAATGATATCGTTCAGATACTCGGCACTGAGCATGCCAAGCTCCGTGTCGCTGAGTGTGCAACAGACCATTCGGCTGTCCAAAGTCTGGCGCATGGCGCGGCTCATTGCCGGGCCGGATACATTCTGCTCAAGCACTGCTTGAGCCTGCGCGCGCCGGTTCTGAATGGTTTTAATGGCGTCAGTTCTGGAAAGACGGCTCATGGGCTTTAATCACACGCAAGACGTTGCCGCCGATAACTTGGCGAATGGCTTCATCCGTTAATCCGCGTTGCGCCAAGCCGACCGTGAAAAGCGGCCAGTTGGTCAACTGCATGGTCAATACTTTTCCCTCCGGCTCCGGACCGACGCATCCGATACCTTCCTCGAAACCCGGATAACTTACCCCTTTATAATAATCGCGGAAACGCGGCACTTGCGCAGCTTCCTTGCGGCATAATTCCGATTGGTAAGTAATATCAGTGCCGATCGCAACATGTTCGGCGCCGAATTTGCCGGCCACATAGGCAACATGATCCGCCAGCGCGGCAATATCGCCGCTGCCGCCCAGAAAAGGCGGCACACATGTTATGCCGATATAGCCGCCGCTGTCGGCTATGGCGCGGATGGCGGCATCCGGCTTGCAGCGCGGATGTTCGTTCAGCGCCCAGCAGGCGGTATGACTGGCCACAACCGGCAGGGACGACACTCGCGCAGCATCAATACAGGTTTGCGGAGCGGAATGCGCGCCATCCGCAATAATCCCGCAGCGGTTCATTTCGCGCACAGCGCGTTCGCCAAACTCGCTCAAGCCCGCATTGGTTTTTTCATAACAGCCGTCGCCAATCATATTGCGGCGGTTATAGGTCAGATGCATCATCCGCACACCAAGATCGGCCATAATCCTGATTTGCGAAAGCTCCTCTTCCTTGGAATTCCACTGGTTGACCATCGGCACATGATTCAGCGACATATATAAAGCGCGCCAATCTCCGCTTTTGGCGGCTTGCGCATCCTGCGCGGCCAACGCCTTGCGCACAAGATCGGCATGCCGGTCGGTGAAAGCAATCAGCCGCGCCAGGCGCGCAATTTGCCTTAAAGACGCCCGACCATTGACATCTTCCTCCGTATTCTGAAACCAACCGGTCAAACCTGAAGCTTCAAGCGAAGCCTGCCAGTCGGCGCGCCGTTCCTCATCATCAAGCGCAATGCGGCTCATAAGCGCGCGCGCCTGATCCATCGGCAGATTTGATTCCATGGCGCGTTTGATCGCCGCGCCATCCGGCGGTATGGCAAAACCGAGACAAAAAGCGTCAATAACACAGGACTGCGCATGCAACTCCAGTCCGCGCTCCAGTTGTGCGCGAGTCGGCTGTAATGCCGCCAGACCGGCCTGCCATGCTTTTTCACGATAAGCATCCATTTGAACACCCATTGTTGAGCAAACTGTAAAACTTACGTTTCGAAAAAATTCAGATGGAATTGTTGCCGTGTTGCCGCCCAACACCATCAATCAGAAGCATAGTTTGCCACCCTGGAAACGCAAGTCAAAACGAGGGAGCGCAGATTTCCGCTTGTTTAAGATTGACGAAGCAGTCAACGACAAGCATAATCACGACGTGGTGATTGTGATGCGGCCGAGTCCGTGTCTGAATTAACATGAACACAAGAATAAGCAAGGTCAATCGGGTTACCTGGACCGGGTTTTTCGCCAACCTGGCCCTCGTGCTGTTCAAGCTTGCCGCCGGGATGCTCGGGCACAGCGCGGCCATGATTGCCGACGCCATCCATTCGCTTTCCGATTTCGCCACTGATATCGTGGTTTTGGCCAGTTTCCGAATTGTCGCCAAGCCTGCCGACAAGTCGCATGATTACGGGCACGGCAAATTCGAAACTCTGGCGACCGCCCTGATCGGACTGGCCTTATGCGCAGTCGGCTTCGGCATTTTCTGGAACGGAACGGTTAAAATTTATACCGAATTGATCGGCGGCCGGCATACGGCCAGTCCGGGCGCAATCGCTTTCTGGGCGGCGGTTGTTTCAATCATCATCAAGGAATGGCTCTATCAATACACCATTCGCGTGGGGCGCAGCCTGAACAGCCAGGCCGTGATCGCCAACGCCTGGCATCATCGTTCGGATGCTTTTTCTTCACTCGGCACCATGCTGGGCATCGGCGGCGCCATAGTTTTGGGCGAACGCTGGCATATTCTCGATCCGCTGGCTGCGGTACTGGTAAGCGTTTTTATCGTGAAAGTGGCAATAACGATCATGTGGAAAAGTTTCCGTGAGCTAACCGAAGAATCTCTGGACGAGGCAACCGAAGAGGAAGTTAAAGCAATTGCCAATAATGTTGCGGGCGCAGAACATCCGCACAAACTGATGACGCGCCGCATTGGCGATGGTGTCGCCTTGAGCCTGCATATCCGTGTTGACGGCAATTTGCCGACCAATGCCGCGCATGAGATTACCACCGAGATTGAAGAACAGTTGCGCGCGCGCTTCGGCCCGCAAACGCATGTTGTGATCCATGTCGAGCCGCTTCATCCCAACCCGGCACAGCCGGAATCATAATGGAGGGCTGGGTTACAACACCCCGGCCTTTCCCTCTTCCGACACGCGCCGGCTGATGGCCGCCAAAGCAAACAGGGCGTAAACCCGTCAACCGGATTTACGCCCTGTAATTTTTATTACGCAGTTTTATTTTTTGCGTTTGGCGTTGAGCGCCGCTTGCGCCGCCGCCAACCGTGCGATCGGCACGCGGAAGGGACTGCAGCTCACATAATTCAGTCCGGTTTTAAAACAGAACTCAACTGAAGCCGGATCGCCACCCTGTTCGCCGCAAATACCGATCTTGAGGTCTTTGCGGGTTTTACGTCCGCGCTGCACGGCCATTTCGATCAGTTGTCCGACACCTTCCTGATCAATAGTCTGGAACGGATCAGCCGCCAGGATTTTTTTATCCAGATAATCGCCCATGAACCCGCCGATGTCGTCGCGGCTGAACCCGAAGCCCATTTGGGACAGATCATTGGTGCCGAACGAGAAAAACTCGGCCTCCTGCGCCATTTTATCGGCAGTCAGACAGGCACGCGGAATTTCAATCATAGTTCCATAGGCATGCGGAATTTTGTTGATATTCATCTTGCCAAGCGTCTCGTCATAAACCTTCAGGCACAACGCTTTTTGATTGCGCAGTTCACGCACATCGCAGGTAACAGGCACCATGATTTCCGGTTTGCATTTTTTGCCGGCCTTGAGCAGTTCCGCCGTCGCCTCAAAGATGGCACGGATTTGCATTTCGGTGATTTCCGGATAGGTAACCCCCAAACGCACACCACGATGCCCCATCATGGGATTGGATTCATGCAATTGATCGCCGCGTTTTTGGATTTCCTCCGCAGTAATCCCCAAGCTGGCCGCCAATTCACGCTGCTTCTCCTCGCTCTGCGGCACAAATTCATGCAGCGGCGGATCAAGCAGCCGGATTGTTACCGGCAACCCTTCCATGGCTTCCAAAGTCCCCTTGATCGAATCTTTCACAAACGGGAAAAGTTCGGCCAGCGCTTTGCGGCGTTCTTCGGCTGTTTTGCTCAGAATCATCTTGCGCAAAATGAAGAGCGGCTGATCGCTGCCTTTGCCATAAAACATATGCTCCGTGCGGAAAAGCCCAATGCCTTCCGCGCCGAAATTCCTTGCGTTCCGGGCGTCTTCCGGCGTATCGGCATTGGCGCGCACACCCATGGTGCGATATTTATCCGCCATGTGCATGAACTGCTGGAAACGCGGGTTTTCTGTCGCATCAATCATATGCAACTGTCCCGCGTAAACGTGGCCTTTCGTGCCGTTTAACGTTACCCAATCGCCGTGCCTAAAAGTGCGGCCGTTGACGGTCAGCATACGTTCTTCAGCATGCACATGCAACGCGCCGGCGCCGACGATACAGCATTTGCCCCAGCCGCGCGCCACAAGCGCCGCGTGGCTGGTCATGCCGCCGCGCGCCGTCAGAATGCCTTGCGCAGCCTGCATACCTTCCACATCTTCCGGATTGGTTTCCTCGCGCACCAGAATAACGGGATGGCCGGCTTTGGCGGTTTCCACTGCGGCCGCCGCTGTGAAAACAATCTGGCCAACTGCGCCACCCGGTCCGGCCGGAAGCCCTTTGGCCAGGAGTTCGGCGGTTTTTTCGGAAGCCGGATCAACAATCGGATGCAGCAATTCGTCCAATTGCGCCGGCGAAACGCGCATGACGGCTTCCGCTTCCGTAATCAATTTTTCCTTCACCATATCCATGGCCATATTGAGCGCCGCCGTGCCTGTGCGTTTGCCGACGCGGCACTGAAGCATATAAAGCTTGCCTTCCTGAATGGTGAACTCGATATCCTGCATATCGCGATAATGTTTCTCAAGCTTTTTCTGGATGCCATCCAACTCGCGATAGAGCGCCGGCATGGATGTTTCGAGCGATTCGAGATGCTTGTTCTGCTCGTTCTTGGTTGATTCGTTCAGCGGACTGGGTGTGCGTATGCCGGCGACAACATCTTCGCCCTGGGCGTCAACCAGCCATTCGCCATAAAACTTGTGCTCGCCCGTGGCGGGATTGCGGCTGAACGCCACGCCGGTTGCGGAATTGGCGCCCATATTGCCGAAAACCATGGCCTGAACATTGACGGCCGTGCCCCACTCATCAGGAATGCCTTCAATCCGGCGGTAGGAATTGGCGCGTTTACCGTTCCAGCTTTTGAAAACCGCGCCTATTCCGCCCCAAAGCTGTTCCATCGGATCATCAGGGAAAGGACGCCCAAGCACTTGTTGGACACGCGCCTTAAAGGCTTCCGCCAACCCCTTTAGATCGTCCGCCGTCAGATCCGTGTCGGATTGATAGCCTTTCTGTTTTTTCAGGTCGCCAAGCATATCGTCCAGTTGCTTGCGGATGCCCTTGCCTTCGGCCGGCTCGATGCCTTCCGCTTTTTCCATGACAACATCGGAATACATCATGATCAAACGCCGATAAGCATCATAAACAAAGCGTTCGTTCTTTGTTTTGGCCACAAGCCCCGGCAGAGTGCGGGAGCAAAGCCCAACGTTTAAAACAGTTTCCATCATGCCGGGCATGGATTTGCGCGCACCGGAACGGCAGGAAACAAGCAGCGGATTTTTCGAATCGCCAAAACGCATGCCCATCAGCGTCTCAGTTTTGGCCAAAGCGTTTTCGACTTCCTTTTTGAGGCTGGCGGGGAACTTCATTTTATTGCGGAAATAGTCTACGCAACACTCCGTGCTGACCGTAAATCCGGCCGGAACCGGCAAGCCCAATAGACACATTTCCGCCAAATTGGCGCCTTTGCCACCCAGCAGATTTTTCATGCTGGCGTTGCCCTGCGAATTTTTACGACCAGGCCCAAATAAATACACGTATTTTTTGGATTTTGCGGATTTTGCAGCCTTTTTTGCAGTCTTCATTGCGCATTTCTTTTTTGCCGGCATATTAACGAACTCCCTTTATGTTGATGAATGTGATTGTTATTATGGAACGAGAGAAAGGAACATTAGCAGGTAGAGCTTGGTTGTCAATTAAGTTTTTGCACTCATTTTGACCGCATTTTTGACCGCGTCATACAGACGGGATGAAAGCCAGCCCTCCGAAACCACAGGAGAAGTTGAAAGTAACCATGCAAGACTAGGCATGGTTCAAATCATAGACGTGACACTTTGATGGGATACAAGGTGACACAGACATTCCTGTCTGTGTTCTTAACGCCTTATCAACAAGACAGTACACAGGCAGGAATGCCTGTGCCACCTTCAATTTGCCCGAAAATGTGTTACCTCGAAATTGAACCATGCGCTAAAGGCTGAACGTGCTTCCGGCAGCTGTTCCGGATTGGGGCAGAACGACTTCCACGTCATCCAAGCCATAGACATGTATGGGGGCAAACAGAAAGACGTAACATATTGGCAAGCTGCTTTCAAAAACTGACTTTTGAAAGCGGCTCAATACATCATGATATTTGTGCCGGTTACACCCGCAAAGGCGTTGGTTATCGCCTCGTTGGTAATGCACAGAGTATTATCCGTAACATTGGTGGTTCTGATCCAAACCGCCTGGCCGGCCACTTTGGTTGCATAACCGCCTTCACCCATGTGATTGCCACCCCAGCCGTCCGGATTACTCAGAATGTCCACACGCGAAGTCGGCCCGTGCATATCGCAGATAATAACTTTATCGCCGTCGGTTGACTTGCGGCCGGGGAAATAATTGTAACAGCTATTGGATTCGTTCATCTCGCGCAGGGAATTGGCCGGACGGATGCCATGTTCACCGGCGGCTGTCGGGCAAATAAAAATTTCAGGTGTGATGCCGCCTTCGAGGGAAATTACACC
>CAZMFH010000148.1:0-6428 GCA_964565485.1 uncultured Verrucomicrobiota bacterium
CCGATTGGTCAAAAGTGTAATACGCCCTTGCCTGAAAGCAATATTTTTTTATTTTAAAAAAAATTATATTTCAAAAACATGCTCGCAGTTGACCAGCTTCCGGCAACCCCGGCGTGTAACAATGACCACATCCTCAATGCGCACTCCGCCGGCGTCAAAATAATACAAGCCCGGCTCAACGGTAACGACATGTCCGACGCGCAAACGGCCGGGCCGGTTGCCGAGTGAAGGCGCCTCATGCACATCGAGGCCAATACCGTGCCCCGTGGAATGAATAAAGCCCTGTGCCTTGCCGTTCAGCAAGCCGGTTGGGAACCCGCGTTTTTGAAACAAAGCGCAAACCGTCTGATGCACGGACTTTGCGCTGACGCCCGGACGAATGGCGGCCATGGCCGCGCGCTGCGCCGCCTTGACCGCCAGATACATTTTTTTGAGTTTGGCGCCCGCGCGCCCCCGAACAACAGTGCGCGTCAAATCGCCCCAATAACCGTGCCTGATATGCCGCGGAAAAATATCGAGCACAATCGCGATGTTGGCGCGCAGCAAGCCTGCCCCTTCATTATGCGGCATGCAGGCCTGTGTGCCGCAGGCGACAATGGTGCGCAATCCGACACAGTTATGTTCCATCAGCACATTGCGGATGGCCGCGCGCAGAATTTCTGCCGTAAGCGGACTGCCCTTCCAAACAAGGTAGCCGGCGGCATGTATGTCTGATTTTTTAATCATTGCGACGGCGGCGCGCATGGCGCAGACGGCGGCGCGTTGCGCCGAACGCAGTTTGGCTGCTTCCGAGCGCGCCTTAACAGCCCGTTCGGCGGAAACTGCGCTCTCGGCGGCAATCAGGCGAATGCGCGCGCGGCGCAATTGATCGGCAATCCGCACCGGCAAATCGGGCGGGACAACAACCGTTTTTAAATCAAGCTTGCGCAACAAACCCAGCGCCCATCCGGCCAACGTGCCTTTTAGCTTTTGAGGAATGTCCAACATATCCGGGGTATAGACATGGCGCGGCGTCAACACATGCCGCGCCAATTCCAAATCCAGAATTGAAACAACAACATACTGAGCGCCGGCCATCCGCAGATGCACAAGCGGATCCGGCATGGTCAAGCCTGTCCAATAGAGAATATCAGCCTTCTCCTGGGGCGCGCCAATGTTCAACCACGCCCCTGTTAATGACTTGGAACGATTCAATCCGTTACCATGCTTGATCCTGGCTGTTTTTTTCGCGCGCATACCCTTCAAACACCTCCTTAAAATTGCCGGTTTAATCGGCGCATCCGGTCGGAATAAATTAATTTTTCGTTTTGTATATTCTTTATATTGCTATTTTTATAAATACACATACCATATATAGCGTATCATAAAAAAACAGCCTAAAAATTTTTTTTTGCTTGCAACAGACACCAAAGCCGATTATTTTCAAAGCCGTTCAGGCATTAAAAATGAGGCAGACAACGCTGTTAATAACCTGTTAATAAAACAAACAGGGTGTTTCGAGAAAGCGTTGGCAAATTACTATAAGATCGCATTTTAAGAAAGAATTTTTTTAGCGGGATATCAAAGAATGGCTTGGCGGATATTGAACTCTGCGCTGCCAAAATCAATTAAATTTAGCATTTTTTATCTTTGATGCCGGGTAAAAGCCGGGAGGTTAAATTGACTGATCAATCTGTGGAAAACATCTGGACAAGCACATGCCAATTGCTCCAAAAACAATTAAATGCCGACATTTATGCGCGTTGGATTGCGGTCATTCAGCCGCAATGTTTTACAAACAACGTCTTAACGCTTGCCGTCAGCAATAATTTTTATCAATCCTGGTTGGAGGAAAACTATTTACCGTTAATTCGCGATGCGGCGCGCGCAATCAACGGTTGTGAAGTGGAAATTCAGCTTGAGGTACACCAGCAATCCGGGCAACCGGCGCTGGCGGAAAAAAGCGTGGAGGCAAAGGCAGAGGAACCATCCGCTGCTGCCCGCAAAACAAACGTGCGGACCGGAATTCAGCAGGTGGCGCTGAACCAAAAATACACGTTTGCGACATTTATTGTGGGACCATCCAATGAGCATGCGCATGCAACTTCGCTGGTGGTCGCGCAAGCGCCCGGCAAAGCCTATAATCCGTTTTTTATTTACGGAGGAACAGGACTGGGGAAGACCCACCTGATGCAGGCGGTTGGCCACTACGCTCTGGCCAATTCCAAAGCGCGAGTGCAGTATCTATCCTGCGAAACTTTGATGAACGAATATATTGACTCCCTGCAAACGCAGCGGATGAAGCATTTTCGTGAAAAATACCGCAATACGGATCTGCTGCTCATTGACGACATTCATTTTCTGACCAAAACCGAAAAATTGCAGGAAGAATTTTTCCACACCTTCAATGTGCTCTATGACGCACACAAACAGATTGTGATGACCAGCGACCGGCCGGTGAGTGAAATTGCCGGATTGGAGAAGAGACTGGTTTCACGTTTTGAATGGGGCATGGTTACGGAACTGACCGCGCCGGATTTTGAGACACGCCTGGCTATTCTGCGCTCCAAGCAGCCGGTCTTGAAAATCAATCTGCCGGAAGAGGTGATTGTCTTTATTGCCACGCATATTCAATCCAATATCCGCCTTCTTGAGGGCGCGCTCATCCGTTTGACGTCCTATGCCGCCCTTTACAACCAACCCATTACCATCGAAATGACCCGCAAATTACTGCAAAGCATGCTTAATCATGAACATAAAGAACCGGTATCCATTACCGGCATTCAAAAAAATGTCGCCGAATATTTTGATGTGCGCCTGGCGGATATGACCAGCACCCAGCGTTCACAGAGTGTGGCCCTGCCGCGTCAGGTGGCGATGTATCTTTGCCGCACGTTGACATCATCTTCCCTGCCGGAAATCGGTATGGCCTTCGGCAAAACACATGCCACTGTGCTGCATGCCTGCCGTCAGATTAACAAGCGCATCGAAAAGGACACACAACTCAAACAAGTTATCTCAAGATTAACCGACAAGGTTGATAAAAACGCCGTAAAATAATCCGTCAATAAATTGAAGATATATTGATAATATTTTATATTTAACTGTTGATTATTATTTTTATCAACAACAGCAACAGCATATATCATCATTCTTATAAACATGGATTATCATTGACTTTAGCTGTTTAAAAGGCTTATTTACAACTTTAACAGCCTTAATAATACGATCTGATTTAAATACATATAATATAATAACAAGGAGTGGAGATGAAACTTGCAATATCCAAAGAAGTTTTTTTGAAAGCTTTACAGACGGTTCAATCGGTTATCAGCAGCCATTCGACTGCGCCAATTCTTTTTAATGTTCTGCTGAAAGCGGAAAAAGAAAAACTTTTTATAACCGCCACAGATCTGAACGTCAGCATGCAATGTGCCGCAGAAGCCACAATCAAAAAGACCGGTGTTACCACATTTAACGCAAAACGCTTGTTTAGCATTGTTCGTGAACTGCCCCAGGAAGAAATAGATTTTGAGGTCAGCGACGATCACACCGGCTCAATTCATTGCGGCGCATCAGCATACAAGGTGCTTGGTTTATCAGCTGATACTTTTCCGGCTCTGCCGCAATTTGATGAAAGCAAGGTTATTTCTGTGAAACAGGAAATACTGCGGGAGATGTTGAAAAAAACCGTTTATGCGGCTTCTTTGGATGCAAGCCGTATGATTTTAAACGGTGTTTTAATGTCCATCAAGGATCAAAAAATAACGGTTGTTGCCACGGATGGGCGTCGGCTGGCGCTTGTTGAACAGGAAGTTGAGTTAACCCACGATTTGCAGTATGACCTTGTTATTCCAACCAAGACGGTTAATGAATTGATTCGCATTTTAAAAGATGAGGGTACAGTCAATATTTATCCGTTGGATAAAATGATTGCCTTTCAGATTGACGATGTTCTGGTTGTTTCCAAACTACTTGAAGGCAATTATCCCAACTTCAAGCAGGTTATACCAAGCCAATGTGAAGAGCGAATAGCTGTTGATCGTGAAAATCTTTTGGCGGCTATTCGCCGTGTGGCTTTGATGACCAGCGACAAAAGTCCTTCCGTAAGAATAAATTTCGCAAAAAATCAGATTCAGATCACCACAGCCACTCCGGATGTTGGGGAAGCTTCTGAAACCATTCCGGTCAAGTATTCCGGCAAGGAATTGAATATGGCGTTTAATCCGGAATATTTTATGGATGTGCTGCGTAATCTTACCAGCGATGAAGTGGCGATCGAGCTTGTAGATGAATTGAGTCCGGCTGTTATTAAATGCGAAATTCCGTTTTTGTATGTTTTGATGCCATTGCGCTTGAATTAATTGCGTATTTCCGGCAACAAGCGTTGGACTGGTGTTTTGAAGTAAGTTTGGCGATAACGGCGTGGCGTCATGCCGAATTTTTTGGCAAACATGGCGTAAAAATAGGACAAACTGGAATAGCCGCAATTAAAAGCCACCTCAATGATGCTGAACGAGCTGTTTAATAATTGAGCGGCGGCATAGGCAATGCGCGCTTCATTGATAACATCAGTTGGGGTCTTGCCGGTATATTGCTTGAGCGTACGAGCAACATGTTCGCGCGAACGCGCAGCAAGCCGAAAAAACGTCTTTAACCCACCTTGAATATTTTCCGGATGGTGAATTTCCTTGCAGGCTTTATGTAACCAACGCGGACATGCGCGATACGGATCGGTTAAAGATTTGCCGGTTGATCCGAGCAAATTCAATAAAAAACGGTCCAAAACCAGGCGTTCCTGCGGCGCATGAATCATTTCTTCTGCGGCCGCATTCAGCCATTGCTGTTCAGTATCAGTTAAATGGTAAAGACCGGGCAAAAGGTCGGCGCCGCCCCAAAAGGCCATTGATTTAAAATAACGATTTTTAATGCTTTTTAAAATTATTGCCGGGAAAGCAATATTGACAATTGTAAAATCAGGGACACGTCCCTTAAGCTCATGTGTGTCAACGAAAGGACGAATCATACATAAATCTCCTTGCAGCACAGTCAGTTCCTGTCCGTTAATGCGATGCCGTCCCGCGCCTTTGCATACCCAGAAAATTTCCGCGAAATCATGGGCATGCATGTCGTCATAATCGGATGGCGGAATAACGGCACGTCTGGGCAAATAGAGTTTGTGCGCTGGCACGCGCTTGTTCCAGATTTGAATATTATTCATAAATCACCGTAGAGTTAAGTTTAAAGCTTACGTTGGGCAAGACATGATTATGCTTGCACAATCCGGTTTTTTTACAAATAATTCTATAATAAAATAAGATCACCAGAAAGCAAAAAAATCCTAAAATAGAGCAAGATTTTTTTGCGCATTCGTGTAAGCTGTGTTTTTGAATGTTGGAAATGGGGATGCGCCAAAACCTTAAACTAAGCAAATAGAGGAGGAGCAACTATGACGAGCATGCGTTTTGGTATCTGCAATTTGGCGGCGGTCTGGCTGATTGGCGCTCAAGCATGGGCGGCGCCGGGTGGCGCAATTGTGCCTAATCCAGAAACACCCGGAACACTCACCTGCGGGATTCAGGAGGCGATAGATAGTTTGCCGGAAGCCGGAGGTATTGTCTATTTACCGGTAGGCGTCTATACGGTGCAAACCCCGATCCAGATGAAGCCGAATACAACTTTAACCGGCGTCGGGGATGGAAGCGTTATTCGCAAGGATGCGGGCCGGATAGTCTATTTGGCGCAGGATATCAATAAGGGAGACGAGCCGGATTATGTGACAGTGCAGAATGCCGGCGAATTGAGGCCGGGCATGATCGTTGTCGTGGGTAATCACATGGGTTTTTTGGATCTCCGTGTTTCCCGTGGCGACTATATCCGCCGCCGTCGCACGGGGAGCGAGGGTGTGATTGAGCGCATAGATGGCAACAAGGTATATTTGCGCAAGGCAACCCGCGGTCGTTCTGAAAACGCGCCTTGGCAGGCGGTGGACAATTTCCGTGTAGCCGAGCAAGCGGCCATCTATAATGCTTTTGCGCTTGTTCTGATGTCACGGCGCTGTGTGTTGTCCAATCTGGCGGTGGACGGCAACCGGGAAGGCCAGGCAATTCAAGGCGAAAATCTCTATACACAGTATCCGCTCTGGCAAGGTCGGTTGCGCTGTGTGCCTTATGTTGGCGGTGATTCGCGGATTGAAAACTGCCGCATCTATAATTCAGCTACAGTTGCTGTTTCGTTGGGCTATCGGGCCGCTGTTGTTGGGTGCAATATTTTCGGCAGTTACCAGGGTTTGCATCTTGGCGCCGGACCTTATGCACAGGTTATCCGAAATACGATTCATCATAATGAAGACTGCGGCATTTATATGTGCATGGGCAATTACGGGGTGATTATCAGTCAAAACCATATTTATGCCAACAAACTTGCAGGCATTGGCGGTTTGGGGATTG
>CAZMFH010000149.1:0-6418 GCA_964565485.1 uncultured Verrucomicrobiota bacterium
CTTGCAGAAAGCCGGCAGGCATCTGATATGGCGCGTCTTGCATTCATCCTGCATCCGTAACGGAATTTCGATTAAACATCCAACCTCATCTCGGATTGTTCATCTCCGGCGCCGCAAAGACCAGCGCAAAAAAACAACAGTTATCACGGTTGTACAGAGCAGACCTGTCGCAACGGCAACATGATACGGCAAAGCCAAGCCAATTTTTGCATAAAGAATGAATGTAAACGAAACCGCCGTCAGGAAAACCGCCGGAACCGACGCAATCCAGTGCGGTTTCTCATGTTGGGCAAGATAAACCGCCGCAATCCACAAAACCAGGGCGGCAAGCGTCTGATTGCTCCATCCGAAATAGCGCCATATAACTCCAAAATCATAACGCGAGATCAAAAAGCCCACCGCAAACAAAGGAACGGCCACAACCAGGCGCTTGAAAATATCAGCCTGCGGCAACCTCAAAAATTCGGCAACAATCAGTCTGGCGCTGCGAAAAGCCGTATCACCGCTGGTAATCGGAAAAATAATTACGCCGAGAATCGCTAAAAATCCACCCCAGCGCCCCAGCAACTTCAACGCTGTTTCATTGACCACCATGGAAGCCGTGCCCGATTTCAGAATGGCATCCAGGCGGGCAGGCTCATAAAGCGACAAAGCGGCTGTGGCCCAAATCAGCGCAATAATCCCTTCGGCGATCATTGCGCCATAAAAAACCATACGCCCCTGCCGCTCGCTCCCGATACACCGGCTCATAATCGGAGATTGGGTTGAATGGAACCCGCTGATCGCGCCACACGACAGTGTTATAAACATTAATGGCCATAACGGCAGGTTTTCCGGATGAGTATTTTGCAAACTGCCGATATGCGGCAACAGAACATGTCCGCCGCCGACAAGTCCCCATAAAATGCCAATGGCCATAAAAAGCAGCAACCCGCCGAAGATGGGATACAACCGGCCAATCACTTTGTCAATCGGCATAATGGTTGCCAGAAAATAGTAACCAAAAATCAGGCCGACAAAAAGTCTCTGATTGCCGCCCGTCAAATTGCTTAACATGGCCGCCGGACTCAACACAAAAACAACACCAACCAAAAGCAAGAGCAATAGCGAAAAAATCAGCGTCAGCATACGCGCTTTGCCGCCGATAGTATGCCGCGCAATTTCCGGCAGATTTTCGCCGTTATAGCGCAGCGAAATCATTCCGCTGAAAAAGTCATGGACGGCGCCTGCAAAAATCGAGCCAAACACAATCCAAAGCAAGGCCGCCGGACCATAAAGCGCAGCCATAATCGGCCCGAAAATCGGGCCAATGCCGGCAATATCCAGCAGTTGGATCAAAAAAACCTTCCAAGGCGGCATCCTGACGTAATCAACACCATCCGCGCGCGTAACCGCCGGTGTCGGCCGGCGACAATCAACGCCAAAAATCCTTTCAACCAAAACACCGTAAGTGAAATATCCGGCAACCAACAACCCGGCACAAAGGAAAAATATCGTCATAACCTCCTTTCTTTTTCAAGCAAAAACACCACCGAACTCCGACGCCGGCATAACCCAAACAATCCCAGCGTCAACAGCCCCGCCAGGACGGCAGGAACCATTCCGCCAAAAGGCTGCGGCAAACCTTCCAACAACGGCGCAACAACCGGCAAACCCTGATACGGAAACACAAAAGTCTTGCCAAGCTGCGGCAAATAAATCAATTCCAGAACGCCTAAAGCCACGGAAACAAGCGCCAGAAAAACCAGCCAAAAACGAGCCGGCCCGGCCACATGATCCCATAACACAGCCAAACCCGGCAGCAAAAGCGGCAAAACCGCGAACAAAAAACGGCCGCCCAACGTCGCGCCGCCGAAATAATTGAAACCGCTGCAGGATGTAAGCCAAATCACACCAAAAAAGGCGCTAACCACAAAAGCCATCCGGCGTTGCGTCGGCGCCACAAGCGGGAAAGCGATTGCCGCGGCAACCAAACCGATCGCCAGCGGAAACACATTGAGCAAGCCCGCATGCGGATTTGTAAAAATCAACCAAAGCCCGCGCGGATGGGAAAAAAGAACATCGCCGACCGGATGCGCCCACCCGCCATCATACATAAGATTTTGAATGTAATGATAATAGAGAATCCCACCCGCACTTAAGAACACAAAACACAGCAAACGCAAGCTTCGGCGCAAACCGGATTCAAACGCCCGCAGACCGAACAAAACATACAAAAAGACCCCCAACAAGGCAGCCGGATAAAATCGCAGATAAGCCCACGGCAGCAACGCGCAACAAAAAGCGCCAACCAGCGCCGAACGCCATGGCCAATCAGCCTGGACACATATTGCCCAACAGAGCCAGGCAATCAAACAAGCGCCCAACATTTCCGGCAGACATCGCACGGCATAGACCATGCCGTAGAGACTGCCGAAAAAACCGGCGCCGACAAAAAACGCCGCGCCAATTGACGCGCCGGCGCGGCGGCACAGACGCCAAACAGCGCAAACCGTCAAAGCGACGATCAAGCCCAAAACCAAGTGCCGGGCCACCGCGCCACCCGGCACAAAAGGCGCCAGAATCAGCGGCAAACCTGCCGCATGAAAACTATACCAGTGTGCGCCGCGCGAAAAGGGGCTGACGTGAAAGGTATCGCGGCCAATCCGGTCAACAGCTTCCGCGCCAATGCCTCTTTCCAGATTATCGCGAATATCCAAGTCGCCATCTTCATATAAACTCTCGGCCTGAACAAGATAATGCCCCTCATCGCCGGAATGAGCGCCAATGGATTGCGTCCAATACAAGCCCAACAAAGCATAAAAAACCGTCAAGACAAGCATAATTAAACGGCATGACAAGCGGCGCGCCATTACTTCAAGAACCGGCGCAACCGCCGATATGGCAGGCGTAAGAATCAATGCCGCCCATAACAACGGAAGATAGAACAGCACGCCCGACCGTATGCCCACAGGCAAATTGCCGCCAAGCACAACCATAACAACCGCCGCAACGGCGATCAATGTGGCCAGCCCGATCCAAACCAAAGCGCCGGACCAACGGCAAAGCTTGAATTTTTTTGCTTGCGCACACACTGTTTGTATAATCCCGCATTTTGCAATCGGCAAGAGCGCTACAATGGCAACGCATCGCCGCGCGCGCCGGAATAACGGCGAGCGGCAAGTTTAATAAAACGCTTAATGGCGGTCAGATTAAAACGCTCGCGATGATCATAAATGCGATAATCACGTTTAAAACGTTCCGGCGTCGCATTCAGCATAATCACGTTGCAGCCGGCACGCAAGCCTTCTATATATCCACGCTCCGGCGCCAGCGTCGCCAAGGCTGTCGTAGCCGGCAAATGCGCGCGCGGCGCCGCCAAACGCGCCAGCGCCAGAACCCGCAAGACCACTTCCAAATTTCCCGGCGGATGCCCAGCCAAAGGCGTATTGGCCTGCGGCAGAAACGGACCGATCCCCGCCATTTCCGGCTGAAAAGACTGTAAAAACAAAATATCACGCGCCAATATTTCCGGCGTCTGACCTGGCAACCCGACAATAAATCCCGTCCCCACCTGATAACCCAGGGTTTTGAGACGCTCCAGAATGGCCAAACGATGCGCCAAATTCTGGCCAGGATGCAGCCTGCGATACAAGGCAGCGCTGATTGTTTCATGTTTAAGCAGGTAACGATCGGCGCCGCTTTCCCTGAACGCGCGGTAATCATCAAGCGGACGCTCGCCAACTGAAAGCGTAACAGCCAAACCGGGATGCGCAGCTTTGATGCTCTGAATCAACCGGCATAACGCATCGCGCGTCCAGGCAAAATCATCGCCGGACTGCAAAACAACCGTATAAATGCCGTTCCGCACAAGCAAACCGACTGCGCCCATAATATCCGCGGGCGTCATCCGATAACGCACCAGTTCGCGATTGGCGCGCCGCAAGCCGCAATAAAAGCAATTGCGCGCGCAATTATTTGAAAACTCTATGATTCCGCGCACATAAACAGCATCTCCAACCGCCGCGCGGCGCACAGCATCGGCGCGCGCCATCAATTCCGTCAATGGCGTAAATCGCAAATGCTCGATTATTTCGCAACGCTTCATGGTGCAAGCGGCAAATATGGATGGCCATCCTCGATGCGGCTAAAAATACAAGTCCCGCTCGCCGGCGGCGGTGCGTTCATAAATTCGCATGAAATCATCAAAAATCTTCGGGTTATGCAGGCGAATTTCCTCTATTTCCTTGCGCAAAATCCGTTCGCCCGCCTCCAAAGTGGCGGCGCTGGCAAAATCATCCAACCACTCGCGGAAGGTAACCACAGCATTGAGCTTGCAGAATTTGCCTTCCTGCCCGGTGCGCAGGAGATCCATAATGCACTTGCCGGTGCGTCCGCAGCGGTAGCCTGCCGTACAAAATGATGTGATAAAACCCATCTCCGCCAATTCACGTATAACCTCATCGAGACTGCGCGTATCGCCAAGCAAAAATTGCTGGCGTTCGCCATGTTGCCCCTCTGTCGAATCGCTATAAGCGCCAACGCCGATGCGTGAAGAAGCATCCGTCTGTGTGCAACCGAGCGGAATCAAATGCCGCCGCATAGCGGCGCCTTCGCGCGCAGTTATGATCATCCCCGTGTATGGAACCGCGAGACGAATCACCAAAACCGCCTTCTCAAAATCAGCATCACTGACGCGAAAAGCAGATTCGCCGATAAACGGCGTATTCTGCGCCGGCTCCAGACGCGGAAAGGAAATTGTATGCGGCCCGATGCCGAACACACGCTCCAGCTCGCGCGCATGCGCCAAAAGCCCCATCACCTCAAATTTCCAGTCATAGAGCCCAAAGAGCGCGCCAATCCCGACATCATCCACCCCGGCCTCCATTGCCCGATGCATGCAATAAAGCCGCCAGGCATAATCACCCTTGATGGTTGCAGACGGATGAACGCGCCGGTAGGTGTCATGATGATAAGTTTCCTGAAACACCTGAAACGTGCCCAACCCAACCTGATGTAAAACCTTCAGTTCCTCAATCCGCAAGGGGGCGGCATTGACATTCACGCGTCTGATCTGGCCCCAGCCGCAACGTGTCTTGACTTTGACGCCATAAATCACGCGCATTGATTCCGCAATATAATCCGCATCCGATTGCGGATGCTCGCCAAAGACCACAATCAGGCGTTTGTGTCCGATCCGCCCCGCCAATGTTTCCGTTTCCGCGCGCACAACATCCCGATCAAGCACCTGACGCGCAATTCCCTGATTGCTGGCACGCAAGCCGCAATAGAGGCAGTTATTAACACAAACACTGCTGAGATAAAGCGGCGCAAAAGTTACAATGCGGTTATCATAAACCTTGCGCTTGATCAAAGCCGCCGCCTGGCGTATTTCAGCCCATAATTCAGGATCGGTTACATTAAGCAGAATCGCAGCCTCTTCGGGCGTCAGCGTCTGAATGGCGCATGACTTGGCAATGATCTCGCGTACGCGCGCCGGATCGGCGCCCGGCGCCTTCTGCAAGGCCGCTTGAATTGCGGCCTCATCAACAAAATCACGACCACTGGCCATATAGCGGGCAACCTGATCAGGCACGATTCTTGTGCGCGCCCATTCGGAAATATTCACATTTGTCATAATAATTTCAATGCCTCCGGAAACGGCTCCAAAACCCGCGCCAACACGCCCTTCAGGAAAGAGATACAAACTCCGTAGTTGGTGATCGGCACCCCGGCTTCGCGCGCTTTCTGCAGACGCGCCAGCGTTTCGCGCCGCGTCAACATGCAGGAACCACAATGCACAATCAGATTATACTCGCCAAGGTTTGGAGGATAATCACGACCGGCACAAATGTCAATTTGCAAATCCAAGCCGGTAAATTGCCGCAGCCAGCGCGGAATTTTTACGCGCCCGATATCGTCCGCCAAAGCATGATGACTGCAAGCCTCGGCAATCAAAACTTTATCGCCCATGCGCAAATTCCGGATAGCCGCCGCGCCGCGGACAAGCCCGCGCAAATCGCCCTTGAACCGCGCAAAGAGAATCGAAAACGTGGTGCAGCGCACGGAGGACGGAGTTTCCGCCACCATTTTATCCACAACCTGCGAATCACAAACCACCAGATCCGGCGGATTTTTTAGTCGGTCGAGACAGGCCAAATAGTCGCATTCCTTCACCACCATAACGGCGGCATTATGATCAAGCGCATCGCGGATGGCTTGAACCTGCGGCAGAATCAGCCGCCCTTTTGGCGCCTCCAGATCAATCGGCACAATCAAAATCGCCAACCCGCGCGGAGGCAACAAATCGCCGATCAAGGCCGGCGCGGCCAGATAATCCGCCGGACACAAATCCGCCAGCATTTTTTTAAAGGCGTTCACGCACTGATCGCGCGCGGCATAATCCAGGCTTGAACACACCACCAACGCGGGAACGCGC
>CAZMFH010000150.1:0-5469 GCA_964565485.1 uncultured Verrucomicrobiota bacterium
AAAAAAACCGCGCTGGCCAACAATTGTTTTGTCTTTTCCACGTTCCCGAAAACAACCGGCTCGGCTCTGAACAACATCGCGCCATAGAGGTAAGGCATATTGATGGTTACTCCGGGGCAAACAACATCTTCTATCGGCGCCCCCAGTCTCTGCGCAACCGACATCGCGGCAATGCCCTGCGTGGCATCATTCCAATAAAAATAATACCAGGAACGTTCGCCGTTTTGCATGAAACTGGAATAGAATATGACGGCAGGTATGATTAGAATAAAAAGCGAAATAAAAACGGAGATTGGCCGGATAACTCGTCGGTACATTTTTCCCTTTCAGGCGACCGCAAACAACAACCGGACTAAAAACCATACGTTAAGATGACATCCACACTCCATTGCCGGAACAAATTGCGCCAAACAGAATTCTCCTGTTATCCTGAACTAATTTCAAAACTCACGTTTTGAAAGAATTCACCCTGTCAATGCTTTCTGTAAATGGCCAATTTGCAATCACCGCCGCAGCTTGCGGGCCGCTGTATCTATTGCGTAATATTTGCCCATGCCATATGGAAAATCGTGCGGTTTATAATTTTTGAGCCAGGCATGCGTCAAGGCATACGACAGAGGGTGCTGCTCAAAGATCCACGGACAATCCTCAACGACAAGCGCCGCCATTTGGCGATAAAGCTCATTACGCTCCGGCGAAGGCTGCATGACGCGCGCGCGCTCATAGAGCGCATCAAATTCCTTGTTAACATAATTGCTGTGATTGGGACCAGGCGAACGATTGGGCGAGTAAAAAAGCTGGAGAAAATTTTCGGCATCCGGATAATCGGCAACCCAGCCCAGACGATAAAGTTGAACCTGCCGGCGCTCAATGCGTTCGAGAAAAGCCGGCCAATTATTGTAAATCGGATCGAGCGTTACCCCGATGCGCCCCATAAAATCGGACAAAAGCTCGACTGCCCCGCGCACCTCGGGGTCATTGGCATTGCCCAGATCAATGGCCAATTTCAGGCGACGCCCCGTAGCCGGGTCCCGGCCTTCCGGATAACCAGCTTCGCTCAAAAGCCGGCGGGCGCGCTCCAGATTGAAGGGATAAGGCGTGGTCTGCTCTTCAAATCCGGCGATGCCGGGCGGAACCGGGCCTTTGGCTCGAATTACGCGATTATTATAAAAGCGCACATAAACCTCCGAATTGAAGGCGCAGGTCAAGGCCTGGCGCAGAAGTTTATTGGGACCCACAACCGAATCATCCAGATTAAAGCCAATATAATAGGTTTGCATGACAGGCGTGGCAAACATACGAATACCGCGCGCAGCCAAATTGCGGTCGAGATTTTTATCTGCGGTAATGACAGCATTCCAATTATCGCGCGAAATGCCGGACATCTCAAAATCACCGCGTAAAAACATGAACCACATGGTCGAGGAATCATCAACCACCGAAAGCACAATGCGCTCCACAAACGGAATCTGCCGTCCCGCATCCGCCAGCAAACCGGCCTCCCAATCGCCGGGCGCGCCCTGATCAGGATAGCGCTCGATACGTCCCGTGTTTTGCCACTGCGGATTGCGCACAAACTCCATGCGATAATTCTTTTTCCATTCCTTCAAGACATAGGGTCCGGTGCCGACAGGATGATTGACAAAATCGGAGCCGTAAAACTCCACCGCCTCCCGCGGAACGGCATAGGCATAATGCATGGTTAAAATCCAGGTCAACTGCGGATAAGGCCTTTTGAGCCGGACACAAAACGTGTAACGATCCGGCGCGCTCAACCCCGCCACCGGCTGATCATAATCGGTCGGCGCCTCCCTCCCGGAGGCTGCGCGGAATTCATCGAGCCCCTCAATGCGATCGTTAAATGCCCAGAACCCGGTTGAGCCGGTCTTGATATCGGCAACACGCTTGATTGAATAAACAAAATCATCCGCCGTCAATTCGCGTCCGCGCCCATCTGTCGCGGTAAAACAAGGATCATCCTGAAAATAAATGCCGCGCCGCACTGCAAAAGCATAAACAAGCCCGTCCTCAGAAACATGCGGCATGGCGGCAGCCAGATTAGGCTCCAGGGTATAAGGACGCTTTAAATAGGAATATTGCAGCAACCCCTCGTAAACCCGGCTGATTGCAAGGGATGAAGGCACATCGCCGGCCATGACCGGATCAAACCCGCGGATACGTCCGGCAACTCCATAAAAAGTTTGCGCATCTGTGGAAATCTCGCTGTCGCTCGCATACCGTGCGCGACACCCTGCGAAAGAAACCGCCCAGCCAATCACAACTGCCGTCGCCAGGCAACGCCAACAAATTAAGAAACAACTTGGCATGAAAATCCATGATGGAATTTTAATTAAACAACTCTAAATTTCAAAATTCACGTTTTGAAAGAATTCAGAATTCAGGAGTCAGAATAAATGCAAACTGTTTATAATAAGCGATTTGCTTGACTCACTGCGCCGGAGCTGGAGCAGGCAGCGCCTGCTCAGGAGGCTGAATTGGCAGAGCGGGCGCAACAGGCGCAGGCATTGGCGTCTGCACAGGCGCGGGCACAACCGGCGCGGCAGACAATGGTTGCGCCGCCTGCTGTTCGACAGCAACCGGCAAAGCGGCATCCAAAAGCGAAGCGCGCGTGGAACCTTGCGAATAGATTCTGGCCAAAACGGTTGTATTGACCAGAAAAATTACGCCCAGCCAAACTGTGATCCTGACCAGCACATTGCTGGCCCGGGCGCCAAAAAGCGATTCACCCATCTCAGCGCCAAAAGCCAGCCCTAAGCCCTCACCCTTTGAGCGCTGTAAAAGCACAACCGCAATCAAAAGCAAACTGCAAATTATTTCCACGACAATCAAAAGCACTTTAACAAAAATCATCCGGCAACACCTCCCCGCGCATGCGCGGCAACCAATAATTTCAAACCGCAGCCTTGACAATAGCCATAAACGATTCCGCATCAAGCGCCGCACCGCCGATCAAACCGCCGTCAATATCCGGCTGATGAAACAATTCCCCGGCATTGGCCGGTTTGACGCTGCCGCCATATTGAATACGCACCGCCTGCGCCGTCCGCTCGTCGGCCATTTCGGCAACCAATTTACGAATAAAAGCATGCACGGCCTGCGCCTGCGCGGGAGTTGCGGTAACCCCCGTGCCGATTGCCCAAACCGGTTCATACGCCAGAATCAAGGTAGCCAACTGCTGTGCGTTAATACCTTGCAATCCATCAACAATCTGGCTGCGAATAACATTTTCGGTTGCGCCGGCATTGCGCTGTTCGAGCGTTTCGCCGCAACACACGATCGGATGCAGATTGCTTGCCAGAGCGGTTTTGACTTTGCGATTAATATTTACATCCGTTTCGCCAAACAGCGCGCGCCGCTCGCTATGGCCAATAATCACATAATGACAGTAAATTTCCCGCAACATGGCCGCAGAAATCTCGCCGGTAAAAGCGCCGGATTTTTCGAAATGCATGTTCTGCGCGCCCAAACCGACAGGGGTTCCTGAAATAACATTGCCGACCGCCTGCAAAGCCGTAAAAGGCGGGCAAAGCACAACCTCCACGCCCTTGCAATCCGCCGCCATGCGTTTAATGGCTTGCGCCAAAGCCACCGCTTCGGCGACGGTGTTGTTCATTTTCCAATTTCCGGCCACAACAGGTTTGCGATTGATATTCACCTTTATTAATTCCTCTTGCTTGGATCGTTAACCGCCATCGGCCTTGTTACGCCTTATCGCTCAAAGCCGCCACACCCGGGAGTGTTTTTCCTTCAAGAAACTCCAAACTGGCGCCGCCGCCGGTGCTGATATGCGTCATTTTGTCGGCCAAACCGGTTTGCTTCACTGCGCTGACACTATCGCCGCCGCCGATGATACTAAGGCATTTTGTCCGCGCAATCGCCTGCGCCACCGCCAGGGTGCCGGCGGCGAAAGGCGCCATTTCAAAACAGCCCATTGGCCCGTTCCATACAACCGTCTTGGCCCTGACAATTTCGGCCGCAAACAATTTGGCCGATTCCGGCCCGATGTCCAGCGCCATCCAATCGGCGCGCAACCCTTGTTCGCCAACCGTTTCAGTTTGGGCATCGGCCGCAAAGGCATCCGCCGCAACATTATCAACAGGCAACAAGACGCGCACTTTTTTCTGATCAGCCTTGGCCAGAATATCACCGGCCAGCGCCACTTTTTCCTCTTCCACCAGCGATTTACCAGTCGGCAAACCCTTGGCGCGATAGAAAGTATAGGCCATGGCGCCGCCGATAATCAGGCTGTCAACCTTGTCAAGCAGGTTGGTGATCACATTGACCTTGTCGCTGACCTTGGCGCCGCCAAGTATGGCAACAAAGGGACGCGGCGGATCGGAAAGCGCGCGGCCAAGATAATCAATTTCCTTTTCCATCAAGAAACCGGCCACGCATTTTTTATAAAACCCGCAGACCACCGCCGTCGAAGCATGCGCGCGATGCGCCGATCCAAAGGCGTCATTGACATAGATTTCGCCATCGCCGAGCAAAGCCAGCTTTTGGGCAAATTCCTTTTGCCGGGCTTTCATTTCGGTTTTGGCGGCTTTTTTTTGCTCATCGGAAACATCGCCGGGCAATTTGACTTTACCCTCTTCTTCCTTGTAAAAACGAGTGTTTTCCACCAGCAGCATTTCTCCCGGCGCAAGCGCGCGGGCCAGCGCCAATGTTTCGGCGCCGATGCAATCGGCGCCGAACTTGACCGGCCGCCCCAAAAGCTTTTGCAGACATTCGGCCGCCGGGCGCAGACTGAATTCCGGTTCCGGCTTGCCGCCCTTGGGCCGTCCCAAATGGCTCATCAAAACAACCGCCGCGCCCTGATCAAGGATATGCCGCAAAGTCGGCAACGCCGCGGCAATCCGCGTGTCATCCGCCACCTGACCGTTCTGTATCGGCACGTTGAAATCAACGCGCACAAGCACACGCCGCCCCTTGCAGTCAACATCGCGCACAGTCATTTTATTCATCCGCGCCCTCCCCGACAAAAAAACGCTTTTACTTCACGCCGTCTTTTTTGGCCATCAGCAGCGCCAATTCCACGACGCGATTGGAGTAGCCACACTCATTGTCATACCAGGAAACAACCTTAAAAAAGCGTTTTTCGCCCTTGAGATTGTTTTGCAAGGTAGCCAGCGAATCATAGATGGAAGAACGTTCGTCGTGAATAAAGTCCGTCGAAACCAACTCCTCATCCGTAACGCCCAAAATGCCTTTCAGATAACTGGCAGACGCTTTTTTGAGAGCGGCATCAATTTCCTCAATCGAAGTGTCGCGCGTCGTCCGGAACGTAAGATCAACCACGGAAACATCAGCCGTCGGCACACGAAAAGCCATGCCGGTCAATTTGCCCTTGACCGCCGGCAGCACTTCGCCAGCCGCCTTGGCCGCGCCGGTGGTGCTGGGAATGATGTTGAGCGCCGCCGCGCGGCCGCCGCGCCAATCTTTCTTTGA
>CAZMFH010000150.1:5479-6329 GCA_964565485.1 uncultured Verrucomicrobiota bacterium
GTGGTCATCAAGCCGGTTTCGATCCCAAAACCTTCCTTGAGCAACACATGCACGACCGGCGCCAGGCAGTTGGTGGTGCAGGAAGCATTGGAAACGATGTTATGCTTGGCGGAATCATAATCGCCGTCATTAACACCAAGAACGATCGTCTTCACCTCGCCTTTGCCGGGCGCGGAAATAATCACCTTTTGGGCGCCGGCCGCCAAATGTCCCTTGGCCTGCTCGGAATTGGTGAATAAGCCTGTGCTTTCAATTACATACTGCACCCCCAGCGCTTTCCAGGGCAGTTCAGCCGGATTCTTTGTCGCCATCAGACAGCGGACTTTATGGCCATTAACCACCAAAACATCATTTTCGGTTTTGGAAGCATCGCTTTTTTCGGCGCTGACGGTATGCTTAAAACGACCGTGCACGGAATCGTATTTCATCTGATAGGCAAAATAATCGGCATCGGTTGATATATCAACCACAGCCACAACATCAATCGCTTTGCCCAGCAAGCCCTTGTCGCAAATAGCCTGAAAAACCAAGCGTCCGATACGTCCGAAACCGTTAATCCCTACTTTAATGGCCATGACTCTTTCCTCCCTTTGGTTGTTTTAACAATACTCGATCCCAAAAAACACTTTCTTTAAATCACAATACCGCTTTGCCGCTTGAAAAACCAACACAATATCGCAAGCTGCGCACCGCGTCAACTGTGTTTCATTAAAAAATTATTGTTCATCCGGCAAGGAAAAAACAACCGCGCCATAACCGACCACCCATTGCCCGCGGCTTTCCGGATAATCATCGCCGCTATTACGATAACAAAGCGTCCGGCCTGCGCGGCAGCCCTGCTTTTCCGCAA
>CAZMFH010000151.1:0-575 GCA_964565485.1 uncultured Verrucomicrobiota bacterium
GCGGAGTCCAGCCATACGCATCGGTATCATCGCCCAGCTCCCACAATCTTTTGAGCCCGTGTCCGCCGCGGGTAACTTTTCCAGCCATGATGCGCGGCCTCCCCTCCGGCGCCGAGGCCGCCAATGTTTCCACAAGCTTCGGAATACTGCCGTTATCGGTATGACTGCAACCGACAAACAAAACGGTGATGACATCCTCATCGCCCAAAAACGCCTTGCGCAAATGCAGTTTGAGCGCAGCCTCATGTTTTTGCTCGGCATTCGCATCCGGCATCGCAAGCACTTTTTTGAATTCAACCTTGGCGGCTTCAAAATCACCTTCGGCATAGCAGCTCAAACCTATGTTCAAAATAATTGCCGCCCTGTCCACCCCTGATATAGCATCCAGATTTAAAGCCTGGCTCAACACCTTTCTGGCCGCAACATAATCTTTTTGAATAATATGACTTTTGCCCAATGCCAAACAAACACAAGCTTTTGCTGGCGAAGGTATTTTTTTGGTTTCAAGAATAGCGTTAAATTCGGCAACCGCATCGGCATACTCACAAAACTGCTGGATGTGCTGTCCGTGATAC
>CAZMFH010000151.1:585-6322 GCA_964565485.1 uncultured Verrucomicrobiota bacterium
TGGTAGTACACCAAACCTTCGGCGCGCAGTGCTTCGGCATATTTTTGCGGTGCGGGAAACGGACACAAATTGGCCGCCATCGCCCGCATAGCTTCCGTCTGCTGTTCCGGTGAAACACCGGGAAGCTCAAGAACTTTAGCGTAAGCGTTGCGAGCTTTGGCCCACATGGCGGCAAAATCAGAATTATCAATCCAGTCGCTCCGCCGCCAACTCTGCTTGCGCCAACTTGCCCCGACATGCATTTGCGCCTGCGCCCTCAATGCCGGAGAAGCATCTTTGATTGCCACGGCCTTCTCAAATTCATCTCGCGCCTGCGTCTGTTGATCGCAAGCAAGCCCCATTCCGATCAAGGCTTTGGCTTTTTCATCAGCAGCAACCGCCAAACCAAGCGCCGCCGCAAAGTTTTTTTGGGCTGCGGCAATTTGTCCGGCTTGCAGATTTTCCTGACCATCCCGATAGATTGCCAAATACTGCTCTCGTTCTGTTTTATCTGCCATTGTTCCCCTCCCATCCAAGCCTGCATTTTGGGCTTCACCTGTTATTCCATTTAACATTATGGCGCCCGTTAATAAAACATACAAACTGCCTTGTCTTAAAGTACGCTTCATAACACCTCTTATTACGCTTGCCTCAAAGAAGTTCAGATGTTGCTTCAAAATTTGAGTTTCGAATTTGACTCGGCTGTTTGCTCCACCAACCTGGCCAGTCGCTCTGCCGCATCTTCAATGGCGCGAGCATAAGCCGCCCGGCGCATTTGTTCCAAACGCTCCGGTTGCTCCAACAAACCGGCCAGACATTTGACAAACGCATCAACAGTCAAATCCGCCTCCGCGCGCACTTCCGCCGCACCCGCCTGAGCCAATACGCGCGCATTGGCCATTTGATGCTGATCGGCGGCAAAAGGATACGGAACAAGCACCGCCGGCAAACCATAGCGCGCCAGTTCGGCGCAGGTGGAAGCTCCGCTACGACAAAGCGCAAGTCCGGCCAACCGATAGGCCCGCGGCATTGCGCGCAAAAAAGCACACACCAAATTCGGCACACCGCTTTTTACATAACATGCGCGCACGGATGCCTCGTCATTAACTCCGGCGAGATGAATCACTCTTACACGGCGGCCGGAGCCGGCAAGGCACGCGATGCTTTCGGAAGCCAGTTCATTTAAACGATGCGCGCCACGACTGCCGCCCATGATCAGAAAAGTAAAAAAGCCTTTTTGTCGCTCAAACTCGCTTAATTGCTCCGCAACCAGTTCATCCGCCTGCCCGGCACAGGCATCAAGCTGTTCCGCGCGCACGGGCATACCTGTAAAAACGGTATTTTTATGCCTGATGTAAGCGCGTGTTTCCACAAACCCCAGCGCCACAGCATCAGCCCGGCGCGCCAGGAACAGGATGGCGCGCCCCGGCACGACATTGGCTTCGTGCAGCACCACGGGAACGCGCAGGCACCAGGCAGCCAATACCGGACCAACCGACGCAAAACTGCCCATCGCCAGCAAAACCTGCGGCTTGTCGCCACGCATGATGGCAAAACAACGCCTGACAGCGCAAAGCAAACCGAACAGTTTGCCGACCAACCCGGCGCGTGACCGCGCCGAAAAACCGGACACCGGCACGGTCAAAACAGCGCCATTCCATCCGGCCAGCGCGATGCTTTCCCCTGCCTTGCCGGCCAACCAGAGCGTTACCGCATGGCCGCGCGCCTGCAATGCAACGGCTGTCGCCAAACCCGGAAAAATATGTCCGCCTGTTCCTCCGCAGGCTACGGCAATTTTCATGGCAAATCAAGCTCCCAAGCTATTTAACACTTGCAATCAACTCCGTCCGCAAACACCGAAGCGCCTCAGTCAAAACGCTTTTTGGCGTAATCAAAGGCGGCATTAGATAGAGCACCTCGCCAAGCGGGCGAAGTAAAATGCCCTTCATCCGCAAACGCGCACTGATCATACGCGCGCGCGCGGCGCCCGCGCCCTTTTGATTGCCGCACAAATCAATTGCGCCGATCAATCCCAGTGTCCGCGCTCTACATACGCCAGAGATATCGCACAGATCCAGCATGCCTTCATGTAAAAGCGCCCCCAAAACGCGCGCCTGCTCCGAAATGTTTGCCGCATGATAGACCTGCAAAGCCGCCAAAGCCGCCGCCGCCGCGATCGGATTGCCCGCAAATGTATGGCCGTGATAAAAAGTGCCGTCACGCGGATGATCGCCAAATGCGTCATAAATTTCCGCGCGCACAACCGTCGCGCTCATCGGCAGATAACCGCCGGTTAAACCTTTGCCGATACAAACAATATCAGGCGCAATCCCGGCATGCTCAAAGGCGAACATCCGGCCTGTTCTACCAAAACCCATCGCGATTTCATCCACAATCAATAAAACATTAAAACGCCGGCAAGCATCCGCAAGCCGTTGCAGATAAACAGGCGCATACATGCGCATGCCGGCCGCCCCCCGGCAAAGCGGTTCGACAATAACCGCCGCCAGGCTGGCGGCATGCCGTTCCAGCATGGCCGACATATCCGCAAAACAGGCTCCATGACAAGCTTCCGGACGCAATCCCAGCCGACATGCCGCACAATCCGGCGCCGGCACCCGATGAACGGGAAAGCGCAAGCCCCGAAACGGCGCATGAAAAGCCGGCGAAAAACCGACGGCAACCGCGCCCAGCGTGTCGCCATGATAGGAATTTTCAAAAGAAACAAAACGCATCCGCCGTGGTTGCCGGAGATTATGCCAATACTGCACGGCGATTTTGAGAGCCGCCTCAACCGCGCTGGCGCCATCACCCGCAAAAAAGACACGCCGCCGATCCGGAAAAAGACCGGCAATGCGAGCAGCAAGCTCAATCGCGCCGGGATGCGCAAGGTTGCCCAGAATACTATGCTGCAAAAGCCGGCTTTGCCGCCGGATAGCGGCAACAATATGCGGATGCCCATGCCCGAGATTGCAAGCCCACCATGACGATATGGCGTCAAAATAACGCCGACCATCATTGTCATAGAGATAAACGCCCTTCCCGCGTACAATCACAGGAAACGGACGGCCGCGAATATCGGAATGCCGCGAATAGGGATGCCAAAGGAACGAACGATCCAGCCGGCGATATTTTTGAGTGGCAGTTTTTTGCATCTTGCCCTTTAACCAGCAGCGTTCAGCCAGGCCAAAATTTCGGAAGCCGGCGGCAAAACACGCGCAGCAAAACGCGCCAGATGCTCCGGCACATCCGGCAACGCCCGGAAAAAAGGAACCACGGCCAAAATCCGGATATGCCCCATACCTGCAATCGTCCGCAAATTATCTTGTTCCAAATCGCCCAACCCGCCCGGCGCTGACGCGTTAATGATCACCCCCGCAACACGCAGCCCCGCTTGGCGCAGCGCCTGCAGCGAAAGAAAAGTGTGATTAAGCGTGCCTAATCCCGGACGCGCAACCAACACCACAGGCAAGGCCATGCGGAGCATCAAATCAAGCATAGTCATGCTTCGGCTCAACGGAACCATAACGCCGCCCGCCCCTTCCACAACAACAAAATCATGTCTTTTTGCAAGCGCATCAAAACCGGCCATGATCCGCTTTAAACTGATCACGGAATGCGCAAGTTGCGCGGCCCGATGCGGCGAGCAGGCTGGTCGAAAACAATAAGGCGCCATATCATGTCGTTCCGCCACGCCGGGCGTCAAACCGGCTGCCGCCAGACAATACTCAATATCCGGCGCAACCAGACGCCCGGCGCGCACACTGCAACCGGTCTGCACCGGCTTCATCGGCGTGGCATCCACGCCTTGCCTGCGGAGCGAAGTCAACAGCGCCGCACTTACTGTGGTCTTGCCCACCCCCGTATCCGTGCCGGTAATAAAAACACCCTGCGCCATGCCGCAACCTTTTTTTTATTTCTTTTTTAAACGCAAGAATTGTAGCAAGAATGCCCTTGAAAAACAAACGTTAAACAACTAATCTTTACAAATCCAGGTTCGACAACGCTAATTTTTTGCAGGGCAAAGGAAAAAACAAAATGGCCGACAAGGATCAACTGACCGAAATTTTCCGCATGCAGGCGGACTTAAACCAACGCATTGGCGTCAATACGCTGCAAATCCCGGAAGCGCAAAAGCCGGAATGGGTTTTAAACTATTGCCGGGCCATGTCCCAGGAAATCGCCGAACTGACCGACAGCGTCCCTTGGAAATGGTGGGCCAAGTATCAGAAATTCGACAAACAAAACGCGCGTGTGGAAGTCGCGGATCTTTTCCATTTCCTCGTTTCGCTTGCTCAAGTACTCGACATGTCGGCGGAGGATATTTTTGAGGCATATCAACGCAAGAACGAGGTTAACTTCAAACGTCAGGATTCCGGCTATACCATCAAAGACAAGGATGACAGCCGGCACATCTGAAAACACTGTCTGCTCCGGCATGGAAAACTTAACGCAGCGGTTTGGCATAAAACGGATAGGCTGAACGCGGCAAATCCGGACAGACATATTTCCAGCGTTTATACATCCAAAGCCATTGTCCGGGAGCGGCGCTGATTTCACGCTCGAAAACAGCGGCAATGTTTTGGGTTGCAGCCTGCACGGCATCGGCAGCACTTGCGGCTGCTGGCGTTGTTTCCAACATCGGCCTGGCATAGATTGTGTAATGCCCGCTATCATCCCCAGCGCAAAACACAGGCGCAATTGGCTTGCCCGTGCGTTCGGCCAGCACTGCGGCTGCGGAAGACATTGGTATGGGCAATCCAAAAAAATCAACAAACACTCCGCCATCCTCCGGTTTGGTGTTTTGATCAAGCAAAAGCGCCACATGCCTGCCCGCGCGCAAGGCGCGCAACAATTTACGCACAGCGCCGCGCTGATAAATTATTTCAACCCCCGCAACGGAGCGTCCCGCCCCGATCATGACATCAACCTCCGGATTGGCCAGCGGCGCGGCAACGGCCACATGGCTGAATCCATTAAGCGCCAGCGCATGAGAAAGCAACTCCCAATTGCCGAAATGCGCCGTTACCCCGACAACATTCCTGCCGCCGAAAGATTTTTGAAAATCAGAATCCAAACGCACATATCTGGCCACACGCCCGGCTCTGTTGCGCGAGAACCAGAATAAATCAAGGACAACCAAGGCCATGTTAAAAAACGCCCGACGCGCGATTTTGCGGCGTGTCCTGGCATCAAACCTTGAAACAAAAGCAATTTCAAGATTGGCAAGCGCTATCCGCCTTTGGCCGCGCGCCAGCAGAAAGGCCAAAAAACCGGCCAGCCGCGCCAGGCGCAGGATACAGGAACGCGGCAGACGCGGCAATAAGACAAGCCCCAGCCGGGTCAAAAAAGTTTCCAGCCGCAAACGATGTTTTCTCAAGAAGGACATGGCGGGACAAACCTGACAAGTGAGCCGGGCGGGATTCGAACCCGCGACCCCAGCATTAAAAGTGCCGTGCTCTACCAACTGAGCTACCGGCCCGCATGACCTCAAAAGGCGTTACCATATAAAACCGGCCGAAGATTGTCAAAGCAATTTACAATTCATTTTGAGCTTTGCTATTGACTCCAACAAGTTTATGATTAGATTGTTTTTGTGGTTTTAACCATAGGCAAGCAGGGGGATAATTATGAACTCGCCAAATCCGGCCGCTCAAACGGAATCAACCAGCGATCAGGCGGCCGAAGCCGCCGCGCCCTCAAATTCACAAACGCCCATCTTGCTGCTGGCAATCAGCGCCATTGCGGCTTTATTGAT
>CAZMFH010000152.1:0-6221 GCA_964565485.1 uncultured Verrucomicrobiota bacterium
TTCCGTACGAAAAATTATTTCTGAAAATTGAAGTGCCGCCTCCTCCCAACACGATTGTATGCGGCATGGCATTTTATAATGTCATTCACGAATTAGGCACGTTTGACAAAACAGGCGCCTTTACACTTCTGGGTTATCTTACGCTGAATGGTCTGGAAAAGTCCAGACCCAAACCGGCCGATATTATCTGGGCAGGCTGCGCATCGCCGTGGATTGCCTTGCATGAATTGCTGCCGACTGCCGGAAGATATCGCATCGGCATCAAGAGCTTCGGCTTGAGTGTGGCCGCCGACGGCAGGTATTTTCACTCTCTGGTTGAAGCGCTTGTTGCGCCGCAACCGGAAATTCAAGCTAAGAATACCCATCGCCTGGTGTTTCTGAACGAGGTGGAACCGGAGCGCGAAACATTGCATTTTGAGATTAACATTGACCTGGATCCGTGACGGGATTATTGTTAAACATCATTAAACCACAGTCATTCAATAGCTTGTAACTTTAACGACACATCGCTAAAATGATGACGCGCAATTTGGCAACCAAGACCGCCCTATGGGTTAGGCCAGAATGCCGCATCTACTTTGTTGGCAAGGGTTAGGAGTATGCCAATACACCGGCACCCTTGCCGCCGCGCATCTGCGGTATTCTGACATCATCATGGATCCAGGATTTTGGCCGTTTACGGATGCCAACTAAAGCAATGTCCCCCGCCACTGCCTGCCTCTTCCTGAGATTTCGACATGACCGCCACCAAAATCCAGAATAATGCCGGACTTGCATATTTGATTTCGGCAATGTATATTACTCTACGACCGCGCGAAAAACGACAATTAAAACCGCAAAAAAAGGAGCACAAAACAATGCCAATGCGTATCTACCTGAATGACCGTCTGGTGCCGGAACATAAAGCCGCAATTTCCGTTTTTGATCATGGTTTGCTCTACGGCGATGGAGTCTTTGAAGGCATTCGCACCTATAACGGAAGGGTTTTCATGTTGGAAGCCCATATTGACCGGCTTTACCGTTCGGCACAGGCCATTGCGCTTGAAATTCCAATCAGCAAAGCGGAAATGATCGCAGCCGTTGTCAAAACCTGCAAGGCCAATCAATGCGCCAACGGTTACATTCGGCTCGTTGTTACACGCGGCGTCGGCAATCTGGGTTTAAACCCCTACGCCTGCAAACGGGCGCAAATCATCATTATTGCAGCCAAAATCCAGCTCTATTCCTCGGAACTCTATGATCACGGCCTGAGAGTGGTTACGTCGGGCACAATCCGCAACCATACCGAAGCCATCAGCCCCAACATCAAAAGCCTTAACTATCTCAACAACATCATGGCCAAGATCGAAGCAATCAACGCCGGAGTGGAAGAGGTTGTGATGCTTAATCCCCAGGGATTTATCGCCGAGGCTTCCGGCGACAACATTTTTATCATCAAAGGCAATCATTTGTTGACTCCGCCCGTCAGCGCCGGCGCGCTCGAGGGAATCACCCGGGATGTCGTCATGGAACTGGCGCGCCAAAGCGAAATGATCGTGCGCGAAACCACACTGACCCGCTATGACCTTTATAACGCCGACGAAATGTTCCTGACCGGCACGGCCGCCGAAATCATCAGCGTCATCCAGATGGATCGGCGCATCATCGGCACCGGCAAGCCGGGCAAAAAGACCATGGAACTGACCAGGCGCTTCCGCGAATTAACCGCGCAGGAAGGCACGCCAATCTTCGATCATCCGGTCAAAACACAAACCAAACCGGCCGCGCCGGGCAAACGCAAAAAAACCGGCGACGCTTTTGCGGACTTATAAGCTCCGAATTGATTCAGGCGTTTGGTTTGTTTCTTGGATCCGTGACGGGATATAATTAAAGATCATTAATATTTAATCGTTCAACAGCTTATGATTTTGATAGCGCATCATCTAAATAGCAGCATGCAATTTTTCAACCAAGACCGCCCTACGGGTGATGCCGGAATGCCGCATCTACGTTGTTGGCAAGGGTTAGGAGTATGCCAATACACCGGCACCCTTGCCGCCGCGCATCTGCAGCATTCTGACATCATCACAGATCCAAGTGTTTGACAGAGGAGCATCGCCATGATTTGTGAAAGTTGCGGCAAAAACACCGCCACTGTGCATTGGACTGAAATCCGCAATAACACTGTGCACAAAATGCATCTCTGCGAGAGCTGCGCGGCAGCCAAGGGGCTCGATATCAACGATCCCGATCATATTCCGGAAATGCTCATGGGCATGAGCGCAAAAAAGATGGAACCGAAAAACAACCGGACCTGTCCGCAATGCCACATGCGCATGTCGGATTTCAAAAAAACATCGCGTTTGGGCTGCCAAACATGTTACGAAGTTTTCGGCAACGAACTGAAGATGCTCTTGGAATCCATGCACAAAGCCAACCGGCATGTCGGCAAAACCCCCTCAAAATGCGCCGAGGCATCATGCGCGCCGGCCGCGCTGATCGTCCTGCGCAACGCCCTCGAAGCCGCCATTGCCGCAGAGCATTATGAGGAAGCCGCCCGCCTGCGCGATCAAATCCGTCAACACATGCAAGAAAGGCCGCAACCGAAACAGCCGACCGCAAAAACAGCATGACAACATTTGACGCCATTCTGAAACAGCCCAGCGCCTGGCTAAAAGTCGGCGCGCCGGACGGCATTATCATCAGCAGCCGTGTGCGTCTGGCGCGCAATCTGGCCAACCAGGCTTTCCCGGGCTGGGCCGGAGCGGAAGAATCCGCAGATTTATGGCACAAACTGCGGCCTGTGCTTGAAAATCTTTACAAGGACACACCGCCCCTGACGCTTGAAATGGAAGATTTGGGGCGGGTGGACAAGGAGTTGCTGATCGAAAGACACATCATCAGCCGCGATCTCGCGGAAAAAGGCAAAGGCAGCGGCGTGGTGATGCGCGGCGACGAAACCATTGCCATCATGGTCAACGAAGAAGATCACCTGCGGATGCAGGCCATGTCGCCGGGACTCGAACTCCGCAAACTCTGGCAGATCATCAACGAGATTGACACACACATTGAACGCCATGTGCATTACGCCTTTTCTCCGCAACTGGGATACCTGACCGCCTGCCCAAGCAATGTCGGCACAGGCATGCGCGCAAGCGTCATGCTGCATGTGCCTGGCCTGGTGCTGCTCAATGAAATTAATCCGATCCTGAAAGGCATAGATAAAATCGGCCTGGCTGCGCGCGGATTATGGGGCGAAGGTTCGGACGCAGCCGGAAACATGTTTCAAATATCCAACCAGACAACGCTGGGCGCCAGCGAAGAGGCCATTATCGAACGCCTGGAGCAAATTGTGCTTGAGATTGCGCAACACGAAAAAAACGCGCGTGTCCGGCTGATGCAACAAAAAGCGCTGGCGCTGAAAGACCATGTCGGCCGGGCGCATGGCATTTTAACCCAGGCCTGCCTGCTTAACTCGAAGGAAACGCTGGACATGCTTTCCGCGCTCCGATTGGGCATTGACCTGGGCATAATGCGCGCAATACCTGCGGCGACGATTGACGAACTTTTTCTGTTAATTCAACCGGGACACCTGCAAAAGCTTGAAGGCCGGAACATCGGCGCAGAAAAACGGGACAGTTCCCGCGCGCGACTCGTGCATGAGCGTCTGACAGGCCAGTCCGTCAAATAATAAAAGGAAAATGCCGACATGAATGAATTTACACCACGCGCCCAACAGGTTGTGCAACTGGCGCGCAAGGAAGCGGCGCGCTTCAATCATCCCTACATAGGAACGGAACATCTCCTGCTCGGCCTGATTGCGCTGGGCCAGGGCGTGGCGGTCAGTGTACTCGAAAAAATGGGGCTTGATCTGGAAACAATGCGCCTGGAAGTGGAAAAATCGGTCGGCCAGGGACCGGAAACCCAGACCGTCGGAACGCTGCCAATGACGCCACGCGCCAAAAAAGTGCTCGCCCTGGCCCAGGCAGAAGCCCAGGGGCTGAACCACAGCTATGTCGGCACGGAACATATTCTCCTGGGTCTTTTGCGCGAAGACGAAGGCGTGGCTGCGCGCGTCCTGAAAAATCTGAACGTTGATATTGAACATACGCGCGCGGAAGTCCTCAAGGAACTGGATCCGAATTTCGAACCGGCAGAAGAAGCGCCCGCAGCCGCCGGCACAACGCCCAAATCCGCACAACAGGTAAAAACCCCGGCCTTAAAGGCGTTTGGACGCAATCTGACCGAACTCGCGCGCGAAGGCAAGCTGGATCCGGTTATCGGGCGCGCGGAAGAAACCAGACGGGTCATTCAAATCCTCTGCCGGCGCACCAAAAACAATCCGGTTCTGCTGGGAGAAGCGGGTGTCGGCAAAACCGCCATTATCGAAGGATTGGCGCAATTAATCGCCTCAGGAGAAGCGCCCGACTTGCTGGTCGGCAAGGAAGTCATCTGCCTCGACATGGCGCTCATGGTGGCCGGCACAAAATACCGCGGCCAGTTTGAAGAACGCATCAAGGCGGTGATGGATGAAATCCGGCGCGCCAAAAACATCATCCTCTTCATGGATGAATTGCACACCATCGTCGGCGCCGGCTCAGCGGAAGGCGCAATGGACGCCTCCAACATCATCAAGCCGGCGCTGGCGCGCGGAGAACTGCAATGCGTTGGCGCAACGACCATGAACGAATACCGCAAACACATCGAAAAAGACGCCGCGCTCGAAAGACGCTTTCAGACAATCATCGTGGACCCGCCCAATGTTGAAGAAACCGTTCAAATCCTGAAAGGCCTGCGTCCGCGTTATGAAGCCCATCACAATGTGCATTTCAGCGACGCCGCCCTGGAATCGGCCGCACGCCTCTCCGACCGTTATATCACCAACCGTTTTCTGCCGGATAAAGCCATTGATGTGCTTGATGAAGCCGGCTCGTATACACGCATCAACATGATGCACCGTCCGGAAACCCTCAAAAAAATGGACAAGAAAACGGCCGAGTTGAAGCACAAAAAGGAAGAAGCCATCCGCGCCCAAAAATTTGAGGAAGCCGCCCAATGGCGCGATCAGGAACGAATTTACCGCGATAAATTCGAGCAACTGACGGAAAAATGGCGTAAGACGCAGGGCAAGAAGAAGCCTGCCATTCGGGAAACGGAAATTATGGCCGTCATTTCGCGCTGGACCAAGATCCCACTCACCCGCTTGGACGAAAATGAAGCTGCGCGTCTGCTGGGCATGGAAAAGGAACTGACCAAAACCATTATCGGCCAAAGCGAGGCTGTCGCGGCCATCTCACGCGCCTTGCGCCGTTCACGCGCCGACCTGAAAGACCCCAAACGCCCGATCGGCTCGTTTATTTTCCTCGGCCCGACCGGCGTCGGCAAAACGCTCCTGGCCAAAGTTCTGGCGGAATATATGTTCAATGATCAATCCGCGCTGATCCAGTTGGACATGTCCGAATACATGGATAAATTCATGGTCTCGCGCATGGTCGGTTCGCCGCCCGGTTATGTCGGACACGAAGAAGGCGGGCAACTGACGGAAAAAGTGCGCCGCAAGCCCTATTCGGTGGTATTGTTCGATGAAATTGAAAAAGCGCACCCGGAAGTAATGGATATTCTGCTCCAGATCCTGGAGGAGGGCACACTGACCGACAGCCTCGGGCGGCGGGTGAATTTCCGCAATACCATTGTGATCATGACATCCAATCTCGGATCTCAATTGGCCAAAGGCTCCAGCGGCCTGGGCTTTGTCAACAACGCCAAAAACGACGCCAATTTTGAGCGCCTGAAAACAAGGATGTTAGAAGAAGCCAAACGTGTTTTCAAGCCGGAGTTATTCAATCGTGTTGACGAAGCTCTGGTTTTCCATCCTTTAACGCGCGAAGACGCCGGCAAAATACTGAATTTGGAACTCAACAAAGTTTACGAACGCATGGCCGCCAAACAGTTGCGCCTGAAATTAAACGCGGAGGCAATTGCCTTTCTGATTGATAAAGGATTTGATGAAACATATGGCGCGCGGCCATTGCGACGCGCGGTGGAGAAATATCTGCAAGACCCGCTGGCGGAGGAAATCCTGGCCGGACGGATCAGTATCGCGCAAACCATAGATGTGACACGGAAGGACGACGCTCTGGCTTTTGTGCCCGCTTCGCCATCCGCTCCAGAAAACAAGCCCGAAGCAATACGCGCCAGAAAACAGCGAAAGAACAAATAAGCGATGATGTTTTTCCTTTTGC
>CAZMFH010000153.1:0-2999 GCA_964565485.1 uncultured Verrucomicrobiota bacterium
AACACGCGTTCCCATTCCGAACACGATCGTAAAGGGCCCCAGCGGCGATGGTACTGTGGTGTAGTCCACGGGAGAGTAGCTCGTTGCCGGAAATTTTTCAGGGCGTTTCGATATTCTCGAAACGCCCTTTTTTTTACCAATGCAGTGTTTTAAACAAAAGAAACATGCCGATTGTGAAAACCCACATGACGGCAATGCAGGGCAGAATTTGGCGATAAATCGGCAATAAGGAGGCCGAGAAATAATCGCGGGTAACCAGCAGGCAGAGGTGAATTGGCGAAAGCATCATGCCGATATATCCGCAGCCGAATGCCAGCGCGAGGGTGGCCATGGGGGTCAGTCCGGAACCCGGCGCCATGAGCAAGCCAACTACAAGGGGAAAAGCCAGCCCGGCAAATCCGGAAGCCACGCCGGTGATTAGTCCGGCCAGGAAGGGCAGCAGCGCCACCACCGGAATCAGGGGAATTCCGCTTTGCAGCAGTTCGCGGCTGGCCTGTGGTAAAAGCCCGGAAGATTCCAGCAAGGACTGAAAGACGGCCACTCCGCCGATGGTCAACAGCACATTCAGGGAATGTTTCGCAAAAATTGCGCGGAAGAGTCCTGCGGATTGCCCGCGTTCTTCCCAGGCGATCAGACCCATGCCGGTCAGCATGCCGATCAACATGGCGAGGGTCTTGCGGATTTGCGCGTCTGATATCAAGCTGCGCATCATTGGCGGCAAGAGCAGCACCGAAGCGATAATGAGCGCCAGCGGCAACATAATGCGCGGGACGCGCCGGGCATCGCCGGTCGGTTCAGTAAGCGTCATGGCCAGTTGGGTCCGGTGCGGACGCAGTAAAAAAAAATAACCTGCCAGACCTGTCGCCGGCGTGAAGGCCGCCAAAGCCGCCATGAATTGCCAGGCTTCCATTTTAAAAACAGCCATGCCGATGATCACCACCGGATAAATCGGCCACCAATATTCCCAGATATGCCGGAACCAGTAGTTGATGGCGGCTTTCCATGCGCTGGGCCAGTGTTCCTCATCGGCGGCTTGTTGTACCATCGGCGCGGAAAAAAGCGCGCCGGCCGGCATGGGTACCAGCCCAATTATGGAAGGCGCCGCAATCAGGCTCCACAGTCTTCCGTGTTTTCCGCCCCAACGCCGGGCCAGACTTAGAATCGCGCCCGAATTTTCCGGGCGCGCCATGTAGCGCCCGAATTCAACCACCAGCGCTGTAACGGCCAAAAGCAGCCAAAGCGAGGTTTGGCCGAAGGCCGCCGCCAGATTGGTTGCGACCTGGCGCGGCGCGTTGGGCGCCATTCCGTTCAAACCGATTCCGCCGGCAATAATCACGATTCCCAGCGGCAGTTTTGTGCGCGCAATTGCCAGCATGGCGCAGAAGACGAATAAAATTTTGATGATCGCGGGCATGATTCAGCTAAATAATGATTGCCAGCAGCCCTGCCAGCAGGAGGTAGAGGCCAAAACCGCGCAAGGAATGGTTTTTAAAGAAAATCAGGCAAAAATGAATCGCGCCGAGACTGACTGTCAGGCTGACAAGGAAGCCGAGGATAAGCTGCAAAGGATTGAAGATGGCTGCGCCGGCTTGCCAGATGTCGCGCGCCTGGAAAACAAGCGCTCCGCCGATGGTTGGGACGGCCATTAAAAAGGAGAAACGCAGCGCCTGCGCGCGTGTTTGCCCGACGATCATTCCTCCACAGGTTGTCCAGCCGGAACGCGAAGCTCCGGGCAGCAGCGCTACAATTTGCATGATGCCGATGGTTAGCGCGCGCGGGAAAGTCAGTTTGCGGTTGTTGCCGGGCAAGCGCAATTCGGCGAGCCAAAAAAGCAGGCCGGTGGCAAGCATGCTGATTCCGACCGATATGCTGTGCCGCGCGCAAGTTTCGCTTTCCAGAAAGTGTTTTAAAAACGGCGCGGCGACAATTACCGGAATGGTGGCGACAACCAGCAGCCAGGGCAGACGTCGGTCGGAGACCATATCCTGGTTGTGCCAACGGAAATAAGCTTTGCTGATATCGCGCCAGGTCCGGCGGAAATAAATCAAGATGGCCGTCAGGCTGCCGGCATGCAGGATTGTATCGAACACCAAGCCGCCTTCATCGGACCAGCCGAACCATTCGCGCATCAGCACCAGATGTCCCGAACTGCTGATGGGCAAAAACTCGGTTGCGCCTTGGATAACAGCCAAAACAATGGTTTGCCAAAAATTTAAATCGGATGTCATGAGCGTGGTTGACGAGACGCACAAAATGAAGGATTATTGCCGGTTTTGCGGGCGGCTTCAATAAAAGCGCGGAAAATTGCGCATTGCGTTTGGTTTTTGGGCATGCCCTCCGGATGCCATTGTACGCCAAGCACAAAACGTTCCCTGGGCGCCTCAATCGCCTCCACGGTGCCGTCGGTGGCGTAAGCGGTTATTTGGAGGCCGGCGCCGGGGTTTTGCGGATCAACGGCCTGATGGTGCGAAGAATTTACCAGGAAGCTTTGTGTGCCGCAGATTGCACGCAGGATTTTACCGCCGGCAACGGTTGCCTGGTGAAAGCGCCGCCGTTTATCCGGGCCGCGCTGGTGAAATTTTGCGCGTGGAATATGCTGAATGAGCGCGCCGCCTCGTTCGATATTGATTAACTGATGTCCGCCGCAAATACCCAGCACCGGTATTTGCCGCTGGCGCGCCAGGCGCGCCAGAATCAGATCGGTGGCCACCCTCCGCCTGCTGAGGAGTTTTACTTCCGGCTGTTGTTTCTGTCCGTATAAATGCGGCGGATAATCGGCGCCGCCGATAAAAAGAAAACCATCCACGCACCCGATAATGGAGCGCAAAATTTCTTCATCGGCCAGGCAGGGTGTCAGGAGCGGCAGCCCGCCTGCAGCATGCACGGCGCTGACATAGTCGAAGCCGACACGGCATTCGCCGGCGGAACTTTTGTTTTCAGGATCTTTGTAGTAATTGACGTTGATGCCTATGATTGGTTTGCGTCGCGAAAAATGTTTC
>CAZMFH010000153.1:3009-6159 GCA_964565485.1 uncultured Verrucomicrobiota bacterium
TCAAATTTAATTTCTATTTTATATTGTTTAAGGAATGGTTGTGCGGACAGGGATAAATCCCGGCCCGCCTACCGGAAATAAAAGCGAGAAAGACTGCTGGCCGTCAACTGTGCGGAAAAACCAATAGCCGGTTGATTCCTGATAGACCGCCAGATCATCGCGGCCATCGCCATTGTAATCGCCGGGAACGGGAATAAATCCGGCGCCGCCAAATTGCGCGCTGTTCAGAATCACGGCGGAACGTTTTAACGACCAGATGTGCCAATAACCTGTCTGGGGCTGATAAATCGCCAGATCAGAATAGCCGTCGCCATCGTAATCACCGCTGACTGGTATGCCGCCGGCAATACCCCAGGGGAACCCCCAGGCGATTAAAGCCAGGCGATGCAAGGAGCCGATATACCAATAACCTGTCTGTGGATGGAACATGGCCAGATCAGCCACACGATCGCCGTCGTAATCGCCGGAGACAGGGAGAAAGCCCTGTCCGGTGAAACTTTCGCCCTGCACAAGCGGAATGCCTGTGGATGTGGTTATATACCAGTAGCCGTTTGGTTGTTGATAGAGCGCAATATCCGCGATGCGGTCGCCGTTGTAGTCGCCGCTGACCGGCTTTGCTCCGGGATTGCCCATTCTAAATGATGGCGCGATGATTGCGTATCGTTTGAGCGAAGCAATGCGCCATTCCCCGGTTTGTTCGTGATAGATTGCGAGATCCGAAGCGCGGTCGCCATCATAATCGCCGTCAACCGGCACAAAACCGGGCGCGCCCCAGATGAAATTATCCCAGGCCAGGATCAGCCAGCGTTTGAGCGAGGCAATGCGCCACAGACCAGTTGCCGGATTGAAGACGGCGAGATCCGAAGCGCGGTCGCCGTCATAATCGTTGTATAACAAATGGGCCACGGTTACTATGTTCGAGCCAACTCCGCGCGCAATGGCGTTTTGGAGCAGGTTTTGGTTCAAATGCTGCGCATGCTGGGTTGGACGCGCGGCCACAGTTTGCCGGGCGGCATAATCATGCAACTCCAGAAAATTATATTCGCCATTCTGGTTTGTATCCGTTGTGGTTATCTGACAACCCTCAATCAGAAATCCGGCATAGAGGCTGTAAAAATCGCTGGTCCAGCTTAGTTCATCGTAGTCGCTGGCAGTCATAAAGGCAATATTGGCGCCCAAGTTTTTTGGAACGGTTTTGCCGGCGCTTTTGAAGCGTGCGGTCTGAATGCGTTGGTAGTGCGCCATCACATTTTCGGCAAAAAGCCATGGTTGCCGGGCGCGCCCGTCTTTAAACATGCCGCCCGAATAACAGGCGTCAATAATGACGATCACTTGCGTTTCCGGCAGAAAACGCGCCAGGTCGTCGGCCAGTTCGGCATCCGTAAAGTTTTTGTCATATGCGCAGATATATGTGTCCGTCGGACTGCCGCCGGATGTATGTCCGCCGTGGCTGGAATGAAAATAGACAATCATGTCGCCGGCGGCGCTTTTTTCCGCAAGTGTATTCAGGTTGTTGCGGATTGTGTCTTTGGTTGCCTGACGGTCGGAAAGTTCCACCATGTTGCTTGATGCCCAGCGATTGGAAGGATCGCCGAGCATAAAAATATCGCGCATGCCTTGCAGGTCATTGACGCAGGTATTCAGCGGCGTTGGGCCATAAGAAGGGGAATAGTTGTCTATGCCGACCAAGAGCGCGCGGCGGGTGGTGGCTTTGACGGCTGTGCCGCAGTAGCCGGAATCGGTATTACTGAAATTCGTGCTGGTTCCATAGTCATTGCGCGATTTTACCTTGTAATAGTAGGTAACATCGGGGGTAACGTTATAATCTTGATAAATTGTTGCGGTCATGCCGGCGCTGACCAGTAAGGCGGCGTTGGTGTCGTGACTGCGCCAGAGGTCGTAGCTGTTTGCGCCGGCGGCGGCGTTCCAGCGCACTTCGACACGGTTGGAATAAACTCCGTCAGTGGCGGAGAGGCCTTTGGGCGCATCCGGCAGGCTCTGCAAGCTGGGGCTGCCGGGTAGAAAATTCATGGAAAGCGTGTAGCTGGTGTTGATTTTGCGGTCTTCGGCATCCTTGCAGATGACGGTAAAAACGCCGCTGGTTTTAACTTGTCTTGTTATGATCGCGCGTTCCTGGAAGATATCCTGGCCTGTTTGCAGCAGATTGCCGCTCGGATCGAAAAGTTCAATCACGGGATTGACTTCGGAGTCAACTTCCTGCATGACAATGTTGATGATGTCGTTGCTGACTGCGTTAATGAAAGCTGCGTCCAGATCACCGGGAGCATTGACGGTGCCGGTTTTGGTTTCGCCGCTGATAATGACGCCGATATCAGTGTCGGAGGGATGAAGCGATCCGGGGATTTTGATCATTGAAACCGCATATCTTCCGGCGCCATGAAAGTAATCGCTTAAAACCACCGTATAAATGCCTTGATTGGTCAAAGTGGCCGTAATTTCGGCGCGGTATTCCGGCGGATAGGCGTTGGTTACGAGTGTGCCTTGCGGGTCATAGAGCAGAATTTGTGGAACAAGCGAGACGTTGTCCTGCCCCATGCGGATTTGGACGGTGCAGCGGTTGGATACGGCAAACATGGCGGCATCCAGGTCGGCGCCGCAATGGATTGTGCCCCATTTGTATTGTCCGCTTTGAATAATGCCCACGTCCAGATCTTGGTAGGACAGCGGCGCATTTGGAAGACGCAGCATGGAAATGCTGTATTGCACGTCTTCTTCATACGTGGCGGCCAGCGCCGGCGGGATGCTGCAGATGATTCGGAACCAGCCGTTGTTGGTGATGGCAAGATTTAAATTGCAGATTGTATGGCCGTTCAAATATGTTGTTACCGGCTGATATGTATAGGGATTGGTGGAGCGATCCTCGTAGGAAATAAAAATATTGGGGATTTCCGTGCGTTTGGCGTCTTCGTTGGCGACGCGGACAATGACGGTTTCATTGGAATAAGCCTGAAAGAAAAATATCTCGCTGGGCGCGTTGGATGACATGGCCATGCCCATCCATTTTCCCGATTCAATGTTAATGGCTTGTGCCGGCTGAGTGATGCCGAAGAGCGCAGCTGTCAGCAATAGTCCGTAAAATTTGTGTCTGGCGCTTGATGACATGTTTGTTTTCTCCAATTAAAAAAGGCG
>CAZMFH010000154.1:0-6142 GCA_964565485.1 uncultured Verrucomicrobiota bacterium
TATGCTGAATTAGTCCATTTCCTGTCAAAACTAATGTTTGGCGTCTCTCTCTATGACGAGACGGGAAAAAAACAATGCGGCATCTGCGATCTGTTGCCGTATTCATCGCATCGGCCATGATGCAAGGCGGAACTGCACCGATACGTTTATCGCTAACAAATCGATCGAATCGCCCGCTTTTGCGCAAAACATAAACAAAGAAACAAGCCGATTATTGAGATGCTTCTTCATGCTGCCCAATTTACTAAAGCTCAAACCTCCAACAGTAATTTTCCTTAGCTTGACAGCTATGGGGCGAGACCGGGCGAGCCGCCTCGTCTGCTATTGGAAGCGCGCCACATTCCGGGATCTTGCAAGCGCCTCACATAGCATAGCCGCGACCCTTTATGGTTCCAACTATACCGGGTTGGGAAATTCGGCTACAATCCGTCGGAGCAACTCCTTAAAACGGCAATCTTTTTGCAAAGACACAAGATCACTATCCTGCCTGAGCGCGGCATAATCGCGATAGCCCAGTTTGACTGCCTGCTCCAGAGCGGACATGGCCTCTGTGCTTTGTGAGAGAAGCGCATAGCTGCAGGCAAGATTATACCAAACCAATGCTTCCTGCGGACGCAACCGGCTTAAGGCAAGATCGGTTTGCAGGCCGGCCTCAAATTTGCCGGCTTCCGTATAGAGATGCCCCAGCGCCTTAAGCATCTCCACATCGTTCGGACAACGGCGCAAAAGAGCCTCCAAAAAAGATATTTCTTTTAAGAGCAAGCGACCGGCTTTACGTGGTTTCTTCATAAAACACCAAATATTTTCAATGTTTTGCGCCGGACAATGGCACCAATTTCAGGGCATTGCCGGAATATATCTTCTCCAAAACGTCTTGCGGTAAATTCAAGCTTTCATAAAATGCCTGATGCTCATTGTCAAAACAGTCGCGCGCATAGAGAATGCGATCCTGAAATTCAAGAATAAAATCCTTCGCGAATTCGGGGTCGCGCGTAAAGGCATTCAGACCGGAACCGGCGGAGTGATCGCAATACAGATTGGGATATTCGCGCAGCATTTGCGATAATTTGCCGCCTGGCACAACTTTGCCTTTCGGATAAGCTGTTTTATCATGCTGGTTATCTCCGGAAATATGCGCCCAAAACCCGGGGGCATGCCCCAAAAAAATCGTTTCCGGACAGACGCGAATCGCGCGCTCCAAAGCCTCAATCCCACCGCCATACCAATAAGAACGCGCACACCCCTCCTTCGACAGATCGTAATCAAGGTGGACAACAACCGGAAGTCCGTTTTTGCCGCAAAACCGAAACAAACGCAAGGCGTCCGGGTTGTCATACATCATGCGTAATTTAAGTTCCCCGCAAACCCGCGCGCCATAAATTTCCATGGCGCCCTGCATACGCATCAAGGCATCGGGACGGCGCGGATCAGGCGCAAACCCAAGCACAAACCTGCCGGGCGCGCGCTCAGCATAGGAAATGCAACGCGAAAAAGGAATCGGCCCATCCTCTCCGGTATAATATGAAACACGCGGCATGAATGTCGCACACTCCCACTCATGACATTCCCAATTTAAAAGCCAGGCAACGTCAATCCGGTTGGCTTCCATATTGGCCAGAAATTTTGGCAGATCATGTCCATGCCAATCCGGATGGTGATGAGCATCAATAATCATTTTTGCAATCCTCCACTTTGCCATGCGCGGATAATCCGCGCCAGTCTCCGCCATTTACGCAATTTTTGCGAATGCCCGCGCAACTTTGTTGAAAATAGCTGTTATGTCAGCAGCTTCGCTCCGCCCCCAGCTTTCGCGCATAACTATGTCAAAATGATCATCCAACGCCGCAAGCGCGTTGGGACAAGCAAAATCCCTGTTAGGATTGCCCTTATACTGGGGCGCGCTCCAGGGCAGTTTGCTTGAACCGAAAATACGCTTCTTTTGAAACCATTCTTGCCGATGGGCCAAACTGGTATACCGTTCGCGGACAAGCAACCCTTCCGCCTGCAAGGCCTTGCAAAAGACAGATTTATCACAGGTTGCCGACTCAGGATGGAAGCGCAAACGCAGAAACCAATAACTCGGCTCCGCGCCCTTGAGCATCGGCGGAACGGAAACCATCGCAACTCCGCGCAAACCACTAATGATCCGGCTTGCCAGCGCCTGACGCCGACGGACAATACCAGGCAGCTTCTTGAGCTGCGTGCTTCCAACAACAGCCGACAAATCGTTCAAGTTAAAATTGAGCGATGCCACAACATTACCAGCCTTGCTTTTCAATCCAAAAGGCTTGCCGCGATCAGACATGCGCCGGCATTCGGCATAAAGCTCTTCGGCGCGCGTCCAAACCACGCCCCCCTGCCCGCCGGTGCAATGATGTTTGCCGAACATCGTTGAAAAAGCCGCAATATCACCAAATGTGCCCATCAATTTTCCGTTCAGGCGCGCGCCATGCGCCTGAGCGCAATCCTCAACTACGGGAATTTTATGCCGTCGGGCTACCTTCATAATTCCAGGCATATCGGTTGGTTCGCCAAAAATATGCGCCACCACAATCGCGCTCGTCCGCGGCGAAATCAGCGCCTCTATTTCCGCCGCGCCAGGCGCAAAGCGCCCTGGCGCCGCATCGGCAATCATCGGAATGCAATTCATAAGCGGAATCGGCATAATACCGCCCGGATCAGTGATCGGCCCAACGATAACTTCCGTAAAAGGCTCCAAATTGAGCGCGCGCAGCGCCACATAGACAGCAGTTGTGCCGGAATTGACGGCATCCGCATAACCGCCGCCCATATAACGGGCAAATGCCTTGCAATAATCATCTTCTTCCGGTCCGTTATAGCCAAAAGCATTGCCGGAAGCGATTGAGCGGTCAAACAACGCATTGACAGCGGCTTTTTCCTCTTTGCCGATCAAATGCCGGTTGGGCCAGGGCGTTTTGCGTACCTTTACCCCGCCATTGACGGCCAAAGCAGCCAAAGCTTCCGATTGCGTTAATTTGGATTTTTTTTGCATAAATACGGTTTCCTTGATAACTTAATGACCTGTTTACGGCAGGAATTTGGACGCCGACAAATAAACAACCCTGTCATTCAAGCATATATCCGCAAAACATGTCAACGGCAAACTAATAAATGGGATGCAAACATTTTGGGTTTGTTCTGAATGCTTTTTAAACGCAAGTTTTGAAATTGGCTCAATCAAAAAACACGGGGAAAAATAAAAAATGTGGTCTTTCCTGGATAAAATTTTTTTGCATCCACTCGCAACTCTTTTCGCGATTATTGCGCTTGGTCTGGTTCTCGGCAAAATCAAATTTAAAGGTCTGTCGCTGGGCGCTTCAGGCGTTATCTTTATTGCCCTGCTTTTCGGACATTTTCACTATAAAATTCCGGAAGGCGTTGGAAACATCGGGCTGGTGCTTTTTGTTTTTTGTATCGGCATTACGGCCGGTCCCGGATTTTTTTCGGCTTTCGCCAGAAAGGGCGCCAATCTTGCCAAACTTTCTATTATCACTGTGTTTAGCGGCGCAGCAACCACTTATCTGCTGGCCAGACTGATTGGCATTCCCGCCAACCTGGCATCCGGCCTTTTCGCGGGCGCATTGACCAGCACTCCCGGACTGGCCGCCGCCATGGAGTCGGCACAAACGGATCCCGGCATGGTCTCGATCGGATATGGAATCGCCTATCCTTTTGGCGTAGTTGGCGTCGTGCTCTTTATCCAGCTTATGCCGCGTCTGCTCGGAAAGGATCTGGCTCAGGAGGCGGCAACAGAGCCGTCCCAAAAAACCGCCCAAATCGTCAGGGTATTGGTGGAGGTCTGCAATCCGGATCTCAACGGCAAACTCATGGAGGACGAAATGCCATTCCTCAACGAAAAGGAATGTTGTATTTCGCGCGTGTTGGCGGACGGCAAACTGCATCCGCTCAAACACGCAACATGCTTCCAAACCGGACAGACCTATTTACTGGTGGGCAACAACGCGAAACTTCCGGACATCATCAAACATATCGGCCGGGAAATTCACAAGGAAGCGATTCTGGATGCGGACAACGAAAGAATGCAAATCGCGGTAACGTCGAAAGTCTTGGCGCATCGCAGCCTCGCCGAGCTTCAACCGCTGAAAAACCACGGCGTCATTATTTCCAGAATCACGCGGCATGATGTAACTTTTGTGCCCGACAGTTCCATGCGGATTGAACATGGCGACTTGCTGACTGTGGTCGGAACACCATCCGATTTACATGCTTTTGCAAAGTTAGCCGGCAACAAGCACAAGATTTTGCACTCGACGGACATCATTTCGCTGGCTATCGGCATTACACTTGGCGTAATACTCGGAATGATACCAATCAAACTGCCGGGCTTAAAAACATTCAGCCTTGGCCTGGCCGGCGGCCCGCTTTTTGTGGCGCTGATCATGGGCTATTTCAAACATATCGGCAAGCTTTCGAGCCACATGCCGGCGGCATCAAAAATTCTGCTTATGGAACTTGGACTGCTTTTTTTTCTCGCCGATGCCGGAATCAAAGCCGGCGGCAGCATGGTCAACGTCCTGAAAACACACGGCACAACCCTGTTCCTGGCCGGCGCAGGCATATCCGTCATGCCAATGTTGCTGGCATATTTTATTGCAACCAAATGCTTTAAAATGAATATACTTGAATCATTAGGCGCGATTTGCGGCGGCATGACATCCACTCCGGCGCTTGGGGCATTGTCGGCCAAAGTGGATTCGGATACGCCGGTAGCCTGCTATGCCACTGCGTATCCGGTGGCGCTCATTCTTATGACCCTGGCGGCGCAACTTCTTCTATCGGTTCTGGAATAAAATCCCGAATCCATGACTTCAAAAACGGCGCCAAAGACGGGTTCAATTCTTGAGCAATTTATGCAGCGGGATATTTAACTTGAGCAATGGCGCATGCTGTTGCATCCCCAAAACATCAGAACATCCCGGACTGCCGGAAGCGTAAGGACGCCGAATGTTTATTTTGATTGCCCGCCCTTCGTCATAATAAAGAACTTCCGACACGTTTTTTTCGTCAATATTGTATAATTTGGCAACCTGTTCCTTGGTAATAATACGCGCTTCCTTGACCGCCGAATAAAAGGACGGGTTATCAAAAATAATATCAGCCGAAAACCAATATGGCCCGGCGTTCTTGGTCCGGATAACCGGTGCAATCTCGCGTATATTCATATTAAGCGCCAACCTCCATCATTGTGATTTTAAACAAGGACATATCGGCATCTATCGGCAAGAGGTGATGAACCGACAGTCTATATACCTCTCCACCCTCGATAATGCTCGGCGAAAAAGCATAGGCCACATTGCCGGAAATTGTCATCCGCCCCGGGTAATTGCACCACACCATACCATACTTGCCGAAATAACATATCTCGTGAGCCAACTCCTTGGTCGGGGCAATAATTTCCATAATTATGCCAAGTTCATGCGATGTAATGTTTTTTTGCGGCTCCAGCGGACCCATGACCGCATCCCGTCCGTACACGCGAAAGACAATATGATAATCCACCCCTTCACGCAACCCTTTGGGCTCAAATTCCCTAATAATTCTTTGTTTGGTAAAATTCAAGACCCAGTCAATATTTTCAATGAACGTCGGATCCCGGGCGCCAACAATAAATAACGCACGATGGCCGATTTTTTCGGCACCTTCCAGTTTAACCTTATAAGACTCCGGATCATCAATCCACTTGCTGCCGGAGATCTTTACACTGCGTTCATCATGTTTGACGATGCTGGCCTGCCGCATATCAAGAACTCCGCCCGGCTCCAACTGATAAAACGGATCCGTCCGCTCGTACATTTCGTGCCCCGCAACAGATCTGACTGTGCTGATCCAATCATCCGTGGCCGGCTCCACCAAAAAATAATCGTCTATCATGGTCGCAAGCATGGGCGTCCGCATAATTTTCGAATTTGGCAAAGGAATAGCGCAAGCCGAACCGCATTCAACGATTTTACCAAGATGCAGCGCCAGCCCCTTGTCAAATCCCTGCCGGACAGGCTCGGCGGCAAAGCAAGCGTTATCACAAGCCCGACCCGCCAACACAATGTCGGGATTCATATTCAGCGCCTTAATGATCGGTTCAACGCCAATTTGCGCAACTATT